>CAYTUO010000038.1:0-17531 GCA_964441015.1 uncultured Pleurocapsa sp. | reverse complement strand
CTGGCCGCAGGCAACGACGGACATAGCCACGGACACAATCATCATCACCATCATCACCATGAACACGAACATAACCATCACCACCATCATCACGATAACCCTGTACCAGACCCCTATGCTAATTTAGAGCAATATCACGACAAAATTTGGCAAGTTCCGTGAGTTCGGTATTGGCTTTGGTCGTGCCGACATTAATTTATGCAAAAATTGTGCGCTGATGTCTCAAGAAATTACTGTTGGCAGTAAAGTTCGATTAATCGCCCGACCACCTTATCTAAAGACGGCTGAACCCATGCCCATGCTGCGTCCTCCCGATATTCTGGAAATTGGGGAAGAAGGTACAGTCTTAGATTGCCGTCCTGGAGGCTATTGGGGCGTTCGTTTTGCTAGAGGGGCTTTCCTGATGGAAAGTCAGTATATCGAGGTGCTATCGGACAATGGCGAATAGGAAGTGTAGGGGGACAGTTATCAGTAGTTCAGTAGTTCAGTAGTAAATATTTTCCCTTGTCTTCCGATTTTGGATTTTAGATTTTGGATGAAAGGATTTTGGATTAATTTTTCCTTGTCCTCCCACACTCCCAATCACTAATCACTAATCACTAATCACCAATCACTAATAATGCTTTCAGCTATTCTGTTCGACTTGGACGGCACTCTGGTTAATACCGATCCTTTGCACTTTTTAACCTGGCAAGAGGTTTTGCGGGAATTCGGGATGACTATTGACCGAGTTTTTTATAATAAAAATATCTCTGGACGGCTCAATGCTGAAATTGTTCGAGATATTCTGCCGCAATTGCCCATAGAAGAAGGATTAAAGATAGCAGATGAGAAAGAAGCTCGTTTTCGTCAGTTAGGCAGCCAACTCAAACCATTAGAGGGTTTATTGCGTCTGTTGGATTGGTCGGCTTCTCGGCAACTCAAACAAGCAGTGGTGACTAATGCTCCGCGAGAAAATGCTCAGTTTCTGCTCAATACTTTAAAACTTAATTCCGTTTTTTCCACCGTCGTTTTGGCAGAGGAGGCGGCTGAAGGAAAACCTCATCCTGCGCCATATTTAATAGCACTAACAAGCTTAAATGTCAATAGGGAAAGCGCGATCGCCTTTGAAGACTCTCCTTCTGGCATTCTCTCGGCAACTAGAGCCGGAATTTATACTATTGGAGTGGCTTCGACTCACAATCCGCAGCATTTACTCAACGCGGGGGCAAAAATGGCGATCGCTGATTTTACCGATCCCCAGCTTTGGGACTGGTTGGATACTTGGTGAGAAGGTGAGAAGGTGATTGGTGATTGGGAATTACTTTACTGATAACTGGTAACTGATAACTGATAACTGCCTTCTTTGATTAATTTTGTTCGCTCTTGGTTTCTGAATCTGATACTTTGAGCGTTAGTTCCTTAATTTTGTCTTTGTAATAGACGGGAGCTAGAGAAATTGCCTGCTCGAATAGCGGTTTAGCTTCTGTTTCTTTCCCTTGTCTTTGTAAAAGCAACGCCTTAGCTAAGACGGGACGAAAATCTTTTAGGTTAGACTTTATCGCTTGCTCGTAAACGGCCAGAGCATCAGAAAAGCGATCTTGCTTCACGTAAATCTCTCCTAGAAGCAACTCAAGAGAAGTAGCATTAGTTGGATCGACGGAATCGGGTTGGGTTGACTTGTCTTTAACAGCTTCAACTAAAGTCTTTTGTACCAAAGATACGGCTTCCCCCGCACGATTTTGTGCTAGCAGGAGATCGGTTATTCCCTTTAAAGCCTGGATGTCTCTGGGATGAGAAGCTAAAATAGTGCGATAAGCAGCGATAGCTCCTTCATAATCACTTACTTTCTCTTTTACTTGAGCGAGTAAGATCGTGTAATCTGTCTGTTGAGGATTGAGCCGAGCTATTTTTTCTAGCGGTTCGATCGCCCCTTGGAGATCGTTTTGCTTAAGTCTCACCTCCAGTAGTCCTTCCAGTGCGTTTTGATTCTCTGGCTCTCGTTCTAACACTAATTGATACCCTAAAGCTTTGGTCTCTAGAGCTTTTTGTTCTTGACTCAATGCTGACGCGGAATCTAGAGATTGTCTGTTGAGAACCCGATTTTCTCGAACAATACTGTTGACTAGAGGCAATACTGAAAACAAGATGAGGGCTAACAGCATCAAGAGCAAACTGATATATACCCAGCGACTACGCTTTGGTTGAGAGACTTTCATCGGTTTTGAGTTAGCTTGAAAACAGGAGGAAACTTATTGAAATTTGCGATTTATCTTTTTCCTGACTTGTTATTGATACAATGAGCAGACAGCCAACTGTCCTAGTTTATGGCTGTACTGATTCCAAGATAATTTATTCTGGGAAAAAGTCTAATAAGCGATAACAGAGCTTACAATATTCCATCTGGGTCATTGTACCTCAGTTTATCCATTGCGATCATGAAATTTGTTAAACAGAGAGTGTGTCTCCGCCGCTAGGAGTGTGATATGAATTCCCCAGTGAATCGGTCTCCCGGATCGCCCCGTCCTTCTGGCAAGCTGTCGCCAGAAAGTGTCAAGCAGTCCGAACCAGCCGTTCAATCTCCCGCACAATCAGATCCCGTTCCCGATACGGAAGAATCCCCGACTGCCGAGCGACAAGAACCTATTCCACCTCCGAGCCATCCTAGACAATATCGAGCTATTGGTTTGATTCAAGGTCAATATCAGCGCTCTGAGGAACAGATGACGCGGGGATCTCTAGTAACGTCCGATGGAACTGCGATCGAGGCAGTTTTGTTAGGGCGCTTGATCAGTTTGGTAAAAAATCATCTGGATTTGGAACAAGCGCATCTGTGGGTGGTCTATCCTCGGACGCGACAAAACGACGATCATTTACACATCCAAATCGTCGGGGTTTGGGAACCAGAAACGCTCAGTAAAGATCGTGCTTCAACCTCGGAGCCATCCTCACAAGTGAGTCATACTACTATCGAGAGCGGTTATTTTTCGATTCGGGGCGAGGTAGTTTACTACTCTCAAGAAAAAGAAATTATCATCATCAAAATTCGACAGTCCCCTAAACGAGAATTAGAAAAGCCTAAATTTTTTAAGTTGAAACTGCAAGGGATTCTCCCCGATAGATCGGTGGGTCATTTTTGGGATTTACAAGTACATTTGCAAAGCGATAACTTAATCGTTCAAGAGGCGACCGATTTAGGTCAACTGTTTAGGAAGAAAAAACCATTTAGTAAAAGGCCCAGAAGAGATGGCACCGATCGCCCTGATCGCCCCTTCAAGCGCAGATTTCCCTCAGATTCCTCAGAAGCTCCCCAAGGAAACTCTCCAGAAGGAGAAACTAAGCCTTCCGACCGACGATCTACTATTCCCAAACCGACTCAGAAAAAAATAAGTAATTAGACCATGCTGGATGAAGTTCCGCCAAGATTCCCCAAAATTACCGCCGTTATCTACGATTTAGATGGTTTATTGCTAGGAACGGAATTTCTTCACGAACAGGTCAACCGAGCGATCGCGCAGCGCTATGGCAAGACATTTGATAAATTCATCAAAGCTAAAGTCGCTGGACGAAGTACGCTAGAATCTGCCCAAATTTTGGTCGATTTACTGGAACTCCCCCTAACTCCCCAAGCATACCTCCAACAACGGAATGCCCTCATTTACCCTTTATATCCTCAAGCTCAAGCGCTTCCTGGTGCGGTGCTACTGACTCAACACCTGAGTAGTTATGGGATTCCCCAGGCGATCGCTAGCAGTTCTTCTCGTCGTCACTTTGAGATGAAAATTACTTGCCATCAAGAATGGTTCGCGCTCTTCGATTGTTTTGTGCTGGGAGACGATCCAGAACTCAAGCGCAGCAAACCCGCTCCCGATATTTTCCTGTTGGCGGCACAGCGTTTGGGAGTTTCTCCAGAGGAATGTCTCGTGTTTGAAGATTCCTTGGCGGGAATGGAAGCTGCTTTGGCGGCGGGAATGTCTGTCGTCGTCGTACCCGATCCCGATTTGGAGCGTCAGTTATATGAAAATGCCGCTCAAATTCTCAGTGTTTTGAGCGATTTTGAACCGCCGCTTTGGGGTTTACCCGCTTTTTCCGTCTGAGCGCTCCGCTCAATAAAATAGAGAAGGTTGTTGCCCTATAAATTTTTGAATGCAAGTTACTTCTTCTCTGGATTCAACCGTTCTGCTGGCTGGTTTTCACGCGCTTTCCGAGCCTTGGCGACTCGCAGTAGTAGAGTTGTTGCGCTCTCAAGAATTGTGCGTTTGTGATTTGTGCGATCGCCTCAAAATCAGCCAGTCAAAGCTCTCCTTTCACCTCAAAACCCTCAAAGAAGCACGATTAATTCTCTCTCGACAAGAAGGACGCTGGATTTATTACCGCCTCAATCCCCCTCAATTTGCCTTTTTAGCCGAGTATTTAGCTCATTATCCCGATTCTCACTCCCTAGTGTCTGCTTCGCCCTGTTCTGAAGAAGATTCTATTTGATTGCATTCAGTTAACCATTTCTTAACCCAATACATCAATTTTTTTTGAAATAATACATACAGTCTTGACTTCTGACTTTCAAGTTTTTCATTTTTATTTAATCTTAAGGATCAATTTTTTTTGAAATGATTGCAAGAGACTATTGTTGAAATCCATGAATAGCAGCCCTTCTCGAATTAATCGCAAAACCAATCAAGCTGATAGCAAGCTCAGTTTCTTTGAAAAGTATCTAACCCTATGGGTTTTTCTTTGTATTCTGACGGGGATTGCCCTTGGCAGGCTTTTCCCAGGAGTAGCACAGACATTAGATGCTATAAGCGTTTATAACGTTTCTATTCCTATTGCCATCTGCCTTTTTTTCATGATGTATCCCATCATGGTCAAGATAGACTTTTCTCAGGCAGTCCAGGCAGTCCGTACTCCAAAACCCGTCATTCTCACCTTAATCGTGAATTGGCTGATTAAACCGTTCACAATGGTCGTTTTTGCTAAGTTTTTCTTAGGCTGGTTGTTCTATTCCCTATTAACAGCAACTGAAACAATTCGCGGTACAGAAGTCACCCTCGCCAATTCCTATATTGCGGGAGCAATTTTATTGGGAATTGCACCTTGTACTGCAATGGTACTGATGTGGGGGTATTTATCTTACAGTAATCAAGGACATACCTTGGTGATGGTGGCAGTGAATTCCTTAACGATGTTATTTTTGTATGCTCCGTTAGGAAAATGGCTGCTGTCAATAAGTAACTTAACCGTCCCTTGGCAAACGATTGTACTGTCAGTGTTGATTTATGTTGGTTTACCCTTAGCTGCCGGAGTGTATAGCCGTTACTGGATTTTCAAACATAAGGGAAAAGACTGGTTTGAGCGTCAGTTTCTCAAGTATCTTAGTCCGGTAGCCATTACCGCCTTGCTCGTGACGTTAGTGTTATTGTTTGCTTTTAAAGGGGAGTTAATTGTCAATAATCCGCTACACATTCTGTTGATTGCCCTGCCACTGTTTATCCAGACAAACTTTATTTTCTTAATTGGCTATGTGGCAGCATTGAAATTGAAATTGACTTACGAAGATGCGGCACCAGCAGCCTTAATTGGGGCGAGCAATCATTTTGAAGTTGCGATCGCTACGTCAGTAATGTTATTTGGTTTAAATTCTGGTGCTGCTTTAGCAACGGTAGTAGGCGTGTTAATCGAGGTGCCAGTAATGTTGATCTTGGTGGAAGTTTGCAAGCGCACTGCCTTCTGGTTTCCTAGAGAACCTGAAAAAGCCACGTTGCTCGATCCTCGCTGCGTCAATGCTTTTGGAGAATCTAGTTCAACTGCTAATAGATAGAAAGGACAAAAATAATGAAAAGAGTGATGTTCGTCTGCAAGCGGAATTCCTGCCGCTCCCAAATGGCAGAAGGCTTTGCTAAAACCCTTGGAGAGGGCAAAATTGCTGTTACCAGTTCGGGATTAGAAGCCAGCCACGTTCATCCGACAGCAATTCAGGTAATGGAGGAAATTGACGTAGATATTAAGGATCAGACTTCTAAACCCCTGAGCGATTTTCAGGCCCAAGACTACGATGCTGTTATTTCTTTGTGCGGCTGTGGCGTTAACTTACCCGATGAATGGGTTTTGCGAGATGTATTTGAAGATTGGCAATTGGACGACCCTGACGGACAACCGCTAGACACTTTTTACCGCGTCCGCGATGAAATCAAAGAAAAAGTCGCTCAGTTAATTGAAAAACTGAGTTAGGTATCTCTAAAGAATATGTGTTATTCTGGAGTTGACTCGGACTCATGCGATTACAACGCCCAAACCTTGTCAGAACCGGAAGGTAGCAGCAATACGGGATGCTTGTGATAGGCGTGAACTCCGGGTCTTTTGTTTTTTGAGCAATTGTACATTAAAGAATTAGCGATCGAGTTTTGTTTGAAAAACTCTCATCGAATTCTGGTTAACTGATGCTTTTGCTTTATCGTAAATGACAACTATTATCCCAATCAGCTATTTGAGTTGGCGCTTCACTATAATCTTGATGAGTTTGATCGGATGTCTGCGGAGGAAGTCCTACCCAAGCTGCTTTAGCTAAAGCGTGTCGAACTACTTTCACTAAATTGTCCCAGGTAATGTCTTGATAATCGAGGAAGTTTTGCTCTTCTAGTAAGCTTTGCAAATCTTTTAAGGCTGTAATAGCAGTGTAATATTCTTCTTCTATTTCTGAGATTAGCGGGATAGATACTCTAAGTGGATCTCTTTGAATAGCTGCAAATCCTTGACGAACAGCCTTTCTAATCTCCTCTCTATACTGTTTTTGCCCTATTAATTTTTGTATATTCTTACCTTTTTCGCTAGAAGCATATAGAGCAGGTAGACGATTGAGTGCGTAGGTAGCAACTTCTAATTTATTGAGATATTGAGTCAGGGTTACAGGATAGTTTTTTAACTGTCTTTCTATCTCTTCCTGAACCAAAACTTCCATCACATTTTGATAAGTTTGAGGTGGATTTTCTGTTTGAGGTTTCATTTTCAAAAATTTCTGTCAGATGAAGCAATAAGCCGAATGCATTGTTTTCTCTATACCTACTCACTTTATAGCTAATCAAAATACTGAATGTCTAGTCAAGTTTACGGAGTTGGCAAGACTTTACAAAAACTTTAAATTAGTGAACGATCAAACAATCAATGGTTGGTTTCTGAAAAAATTTATGTAACCGTTCAGGGGGTAGAAGGGCGATCATAACAATGGTATCCAGAATCTGGTAATGTGGAATTCATGGAAGAGTTGCGCCCAGCATATGATGTAAAAGTTTAGTAACCCCTTAATAGCGATAATATAATTCAGAATTGTGCCTTAATATTGAGAAATCTTTTCATGCTCTCAAAAGATACCTTATTTTCCCTTTCTTTGTTTCCCTATCTGGGATTTTTGTGGTTTATTACTCGTTCGGGACAAACTCCACGCCTCGCCTTAATTGGGTTTTATTTCCTGTTAATTTTTGTAGCTGTTACGATTCCAGCAGGAATTTATGCCAAGATCCATTATGGCGAAGCTCTGGCAAATGTGGATTGGTTGCACGGTGGGGCAGAATTCTTTTTAACTTTGTCTAATATTTTGGTCGTACTAGGCTTTCGACAAGCGATTATCGAACGCAAGCGATCGTCTTCTTAATATAAGTAATTACGAGCGAAATCCTTGATAGTTGCTTCATAAGGGAATTGAGAGAAATAAGATTACTAATATTTTTTTCATGGCGGGGCATAGAAAATCCTATTGATTAAATTAATTTCCTGGTTTATAAACTTTACCAGGACGATGTTGGGCATCAATTTCAATAACTAAATCAACGAGATTGAGATTTTTTGTCAAGGGAGTAATAAATAATTCTGGATGAAGCGATCGCCAGAAATATTCAACAAAGCGATCGATTTCATCATCCCTCATTCCTGACTTTCCAGAAGCCATCATTTTCTGTTCCGCTTCCCGTCGCCATTGTTTACAAAAGTGGTAGTCAATAGGATAAAGAATCATTAAGCGATCGAGTCGTTCCCACAGAGGTAAATAATCTTGCAATCGCTTATTGGTATCTAAAGCAAATTGTTTATCTTCTGGCGTTATAATCGGTTCTGGGGCGTTTTCAAAGGCAGTTTCATCAATAGGACGCGCACCAACAAACCAGCCTTCAAATAGAAGGATATCGACGTGATCGATTTGTTCGGGTTCTGTTCTATCTCCTGCACCCTTCCATGCTGATTTGTCAAAGCGAGGAATTAAAATAGGGTCTTGGCGATCGCGTTGGCGGATTCGATCCAACAGTTGTACCCCTAACCCTACATCGTGAGTTCCTGGAGGCCCTCGCCAAATGAGTCTGGGATCTTCTTCAAGAAGCTTCTGTCGTTCGGCGTAGGTTTTATAGAGGTCGTCGATAGACACGCCGATAGTGGTATATCCAAGATGGCCAAGAATTAGACTACTGACTGCTGCTAGAGTGGTTTTTCCCGTTCCCTGTCCGCCTAAGATTCCTTGAATCAGAGGACGTTCTAGCTTGCTTCTCGCTTCTGCTAGCTGCATGACCAAAGGCAGCCATAACTGCCAGAGGATTGTTAGGATGGTATCTGAGCGCGCCAAACCAAATTTCTGACAAAGTTGCACCACCTCGTCACCAACTGTCAAGAAAAGATGCGATCGCGCCTCAATTTTCTGCGAGCCATTTTCTGGGGGAATCTCAAACGCTTTTGCTCGTTGAGGATTAGCTAATTCCTCTGCCAATAGTTGTTGCAGTTCCTCTGAAGTTGGTTTTTCTCCCCTACTCCAACGCTGTAGAACAGAAATGATCTTGGCATTCATCAATTGACTAACTCATTTAAGATCCGAGTTTGAAAGCTTCTAAAAATAGACTATAAACCATACCCATTTTGAAAAAGTTTAAAACATCTACAAACAGCGATCGCCTATTTTTTCTAGATTGAGATCCTCGCTCGCGACTATAAACAAATCGACTGACAATTTCTGTAAACAGAAGCAACAATCCGGCTCCCATAATATCCCATTCAGCCGCTTGTCCAGCCGTGGTAGAAATTCCTGCACCGGCAAAAAAGCCAAATAACAAACTAATCAGAATTAGCGAAATTCGCCGCCAGGGATTGTCAAAAAATTGCTCGATTCTTGCGCCTGCTCCGTCAACCAGCGTGTTGATACGAGTGCGTTGCATTGTTGTTGTCCCGACGAAAAATTAGGTAAAAATCATCTTAGAGAACTTATTTCGTGATGCGATCTAGTAGCCATAACGTAGTAACAATTCCACCAAAGTGAGCCATGATTGCGTTCGTATTAGCTTGGATCGTTAAAAGGTCTATAGAGTTAACAAACTGCTTGGGATTATAAGCGAGAGTGCCTTGAGGAATCGTTAAAGATTTAAGTAAAACAATACCAGCAAGAGCGGCGGCTCCTAGAATTGCCATTAACATTCCGCCTAAATTAATCATTAGTCCAAGTTTGATTAATTGTAAAATCTCTGATTTCTTAGGACGAGAAGTAGCATTTGGGTTTTGCAATTGTCTGGCAAGCCTACCATAACGGATAGAAAAGTAAACAGCAATTGCTAACAGTATCAGTCCACAAAAAGCAGAAAAAATGCCAAATTCAATTCCTTGAGTGCGTTCTCGATTTCCTAGCAGACTAGTACTCGCAAACAAAAACGTTACGCCAGAGATAACCCCTAAAACAATCTGAACCCAAAAGCCGATAGTACTTGCCAGTTTCAGATTAGCTGACACTCGCTGGACTGTTGGAGAAGCAGAACGAGTAATTTCGTAATTTTCGCTCATCGGAAGTTTCCTATCTAATCGATGGGAGTCTCTCTCTTCATTGTCGTATCTTTGATCTTGACTTGCCATAGTATTGCAACCTTGTCTGAAGTATAGGTTAAAGATGGTGTTGCGATCGCCTCATTCTCATAGTAATTCGGGTCTTACCCAATCCGAGCGAGTTGATTAACTACGCAATTGTACCCAATCTTGTTAGGCTAGAAAAAAAAGTAAATCGTTACAGAGTTTTAAGAGGGGAAACACCGTGCCACATACCATTGTCACAGAAACCTGTGAAGGCGTTGCCGATTGCGTAGATGCTTGCCCCGTTGCTTGCATTCATCCCGGCCCTGGTAAAAATGCTAAAGGCACCGATTGGTATTGGATTGATTTCGCCACCTGCATTGATTGTGGCATTTGCTTGCAAGTTTGTCCCGTCGAGGGAGCGATCGTTCCAGAAGAACGACCCGATTTACAAAAAACACCATAAGAACAGTGATTGGTGACTGGTGAGAAGGTGACTAGGAAATTGGGATAATCTAATCTCTAGATCTCCTAATCACTAATCACTGATAACTGATAACTGTTAACTGTTAACTGGTAACTGTTTCCCCCATTCCCCTATGACCAATTTATTAGAAGTTGAAAACGTTTATGCTGGGTACGTTCAAGATTTGAATATCCTGCAAGGGATTAACTTTCGTATTACACCTGGGGAATTAATAGCAGTAATTGGCCCCAATGGTGCGGGCAAATCTACTTTGGCTAAAACCATTTTTGGGCTGTTGACTCCCAATAAGGGCAAAATTATTTTTAAAGGCGAGAATATTGCAGGTCTGAGATCTGACCAAATTGTCCGCCGAGGAATGTGTTATGTCCCGCAAATTGCCAATGTCTTTTCGTCTCTATCGGTAGAAGAAAATTTAGAGATGGGAGCCTATATTCGTCAGGGATCTTTACGGTCATTGAAAGACAAAATCTACATCATGTTTCCCAGATTAGCAGAGCGACGGCATCAGCGAGCAGGAACGCTTTCTGGAGGAGAACGTCAGATGTTAGCAATGGGACGGGCCTTAATGCTCGATCCTGATTTATTGCTGTTAGATGAACCTTCTGCCGCCTTATCACCCATTTTAGTCAATAGTGTTTTCGAGCAAATTAAGGCAATTAATCAAACAGGAAAAGCGATTGTTTTAGTCGAACAAAATGCCAAGAAAGCCCTCATGATGGCAGATCGGGGATATGTATTAGAAAGCGGACGCGATCGCTTTGAAGGATCGGGTATCGATTTATTAAACGATCCAAAAGTGGGAGAACTTTATCTCGGTGCAGCGTATCAGTGATTGGTGAGAAGGTGAGAAGGTGAGAAGGTGATTAGTGATTGGTGATTGGTGATTGGTGATTGGTGAGAAGGCAGATGGCAGATGGCAGATGGCAGAAGGGGGAGGATTAATCCTTCAATCCAAAATACTTTCATCCAAAATCTGAGAACTGATAACTGGTAACTGATAACTGGTAACTGATAACTGATGACTGACTACTGATTAACGGTCGCTGGATCTTGGTAAGTAGTTTCCGTAATAGAGGGTGGCTCAACTGGCGGCAATGGTGCGGGTTCAAGGCTCTGTTGCCAAACTCGAATTTGCGCCCGTGCTGACTCGTAGGCATTACTTTCGTCAGGAATCATTTTGGCTAACTCAATGGCTTTTTGAATTGATGCCGTATTTGCTAAATCTTTAGCGATGGTTAACAGTTGATAACTCCAGCGATTGAGTGCTTGTGTGCTTTGAATCCCTACGTCTGACGAAGATGGAATTTTTCGGAGGACATTAATCGCTGCGATCAAAGCATCTGGCGTTCTGGCTTCAGCGATGAGAACGGCTTCTTGAAAATCTTTTTGGGCTTGAATTTCTCCTTGCCAGCGTCTAACGTTGCTTCGTGCTTCGCCGTAGAGCGCTCTTCCTCGACGAATTTGCCTTGCTGCCTCAATCGCGGCGGCATAATCCTTACCATTGGCTAAAGTGAGGGCTTGATCTAAAAAGGGGCGATCTTCTTGTTCTTCGATAATGCTTCTCCACTGAAGGATTTTTTCCTGGGCTTCTCTGTAGAGTGCGCGATTTGGACTAATGAGACTCGCTTGAGAAATTGCTTCTTGTAGGGATGGAATCGTGCCGCTGATCGCTGCTTCTTCAGCGCGAGCTAAAATTGGCTGGTCTTCAATCGTTTGCACCTGACGAGTCCAGTGATCGATTTCTTCTCGTGCTTCCCGATAGCGAGGGTTTTCCTGTGGAATCGTGTCTGCCTGGGCGATCGCGGAATTTAAATCATTAACTGTCCCTGTCTGCGCGAATTCTCGTGCTTTTTCTAGACGGGCAACATCTTCAATTTCAATTTTCCAGCGAGCGATTAAGTCTTGGGCCACGTCGTAGAGAGGACGGGCACTAGCGATCTGTTGAGCGGTGACAATGGCTGATTCCAAACTCTCTACCGTTCCTATTTGAGCATCAGAGCCAGCACTCGCGATCGTCTGCCAATCATTGACCTCTTCTTTAAGAGCAAGGATTTCAGGAATGCGATCGCTTACGTCTAACAAAGCTTGCCAATTGCGGTTATCGACTAAGCTTTCGATATAGTTGACAATTTTATCTTTTGCTTGGGCTATTAGCTTTTGGGCTTCTGTATGGGCATAGCTGTTTGGATTAATTTTTTGTGCCTCTTCGACTGCCTTGAGCCAGTTATCAACGCCTCCCCGACGCAGGGCTACATAGGCGCTATCCAGTTTGCGACTTTCTTCCTGAGCAAGCTGAATTTCCTGGGTTATTTCGTCATATTTGCTGGTTGCCCAATATTGATTGTCGAGATCGAGTAGTTTGATAGCTTCGCGGAAAGCTTGATTCCAATGCGATTCCCTCAACTGTCGCTCAACTTGGGCAAAAATTTCCTCGCCCTCTGACCAAGTGGACTGCCAGCGCTCGATTCGTTCTTCTACAACGTTATAGGCTTTGACATTAGCAGGAATTTTACGAGCAGTGGCGATCGCCGCTTCGAGATTACCTGACTGAAATTCTTTTTCTGCTAAGTCTAGGATTTCTACCGCCCATTCCTCAACATTTCGGTTGATCTCCCCTCGCAAGGGATGATTTTCGGAGAGGGCTTCAACTAGGTTAATTGCAGCCAGAAAACCCTCTACTGTACGTTTTTCGGCTTCTAATTGGGCGCAGTAGAGACGCATTGATGCCGAGGCAACCGGCCAAAAAATTCTCGGACAATTGGGGGTTTTGGGCAATTTTAGCAGCATAGACGTGGCAGTAAAGCCGATGCCTCCAGACACCACTACCAATAAAACTGCCCAGACTTGCCAGCTTAAGCGACCTAGACTTTTTTGCACGAATGCCTGAATCGCGTTTGGTTGATGGTTGGGGCGATCTACTTCTAAAGATGCCACTTGTTTCCGCTCTGTCCTCATGATCCACTTAATCTCTCTACATCGATCCCGCCACTGAAGGAACTAGGATTAGTAAAATTTTCTAGGAGCCTGTCGGGCTTAATAATAGCATGACATTTTGCGGAGGGGGAGGAGAATTTCAATTGTCTGAGAGCTTTGACGCATCAAACTCGAAATTGGCTCCCGCTCAAACCGATTCTGCTCTCAAATCTTCAATCAACTGCGCTAGGTGATCGCTGCTGGCTTGGTAAATCTCTCCACAGAACTGACAGGTAGCTTCTGCTCCATCATCTTTTTCAATCATATCTAAAAGTTCGGCTTCTCCTAGCATCTTCAAGGCACCCAAGACGCGGTTGAAAGAACAACGACAGTCAAAGCGTACCATCTGAACTTCTGGCAAGATAACAAGGCCTAAATCTCCCAACAAGCGAGTGAAAATGTCTGGTAGGGACAAACCTTGTTGCAACAGAGGAGTAAATCCCGCTAGTTGACTGACGCGCTCTTCTAAAGTTGCAACTAATGCTTCGTCTCTCGCGGCTTTGGGCAACACTTGTAAGAGAATTCCTCCAGATGCCATTACCCCTTCTGCACCAACAAAAACCCCAACCACTAGTGCCGATGGCGTTTGTTCGGAAGTTACCAAATAGTTAGCGAGATCGTCTCCAACTTCACCAGAGACTAATTCAACTGTACTGGAATAGGGATAGCCATAGCCGACATCCCGCACGACATAGAGAAATCCATCGCGACCGATCGCCCCGCCGACATCTAGTTTTCCTTTCGCATTCGGTGGCAACTCTATGCTGGGATTGTCTACATAACCGCGCACCGTCCCATCGAGTCCAGCATCGACAAATAATCCTCCCAACGGACCGTTAGCTTTGATGCGAATATTGACTCTCGAACCTTCCCGTTTCATGCTAGAGGCAAGTAACAAGCCAGAAGACATGGCACGTCCTAACGCGGCTGTTGCTACATAGGATAGTTTGTGTCGCACCCTTGCTTCTTGAGTCAGACGGGTTGAGATCACCCCTACTGCTCGTATGCCGCCATCTGCTGCTGTCGCCCGTATCAATTGATCTGCCATAATTACTTTTTTCTGGTCGTTCTTGATATAAGTTAACAAATATTTCTTCACGCAATTTGTTGAACGAACGATCCCGAAATTTTTGTTAATTTTTATTTATTTAGCTTGTTTTGTAAAATTTGATACAGAAATCCATGTTATATATATTAGAGGGAAGGTGATTCAATTAGTTTTGATAGTTAACAAGCAATTCGGAGGAAAAGAAAATGTCTACTCAACAACAAGCCCGTGCCTTAATGATGCGTCATCATCAAATGATTAAAAATCGTCAGCAATCGATGCTCGAACGCGCTGCATCCGAAATTGGCGTAGAAATCGATAATGAATACTGGAGCAATATTCAAGGCAAGCCTCACTCCAGTTTTTCCAAAACTTACGATCGCAGCAATGCTGCACTGAGTTAAAGAAATATTCTCCAAATAACTGACCAACAATTAGCTTATATTCAGTGTTCCAAGTATGAAAAGGGTATTCTTCAAAGGCCAGGATACCCTAATTTTTTGGCAGAAAAATTGGCGATTGGTCGGACGCGATCGCACCTTAACCCATTCGCCAATGACTTAATAATTCCGTTTTCAGCGTCTATACAGCTAGTGCTTCTTGGATAGTCTTGTTATAGACGATCCGGCCGGGAGTCGTGCGAATAAATTGGGAAATGACTTGCCCATCAGCAGCTTCTCTGACTTTGCGCTCTCGATAGTGTTTGACAACGCTACCATCATCAAGGGTTTCTGTCTTGAGAACCTCTGTATCTGGTTCTTCTGTCTCGACATCTCCCTCATGACGAACCCAGATAGACGCATGAAGATCCAATTGCCCTTGAGCGTAAGCTTTCAGTGCATCGTCGAGGCTAGCAAAATAGCGACCCGCACCTTGTTGAGCATTGGAATTTTCTGCTGTCAGATAATAGCACCCCAACACCATATCCTGTGAGGGGGCAACGATAGGACGACCTGTCGCTGGTGAGAGAATATTATGACACGCCAGCATCAACAAACGGGCTTCAGATTGAGACTCTAAAGACAGAGGAACGTGAACCGCCATTTGGTCGCCATCGAAGTCAGCGTTAAAAGCAGGACATACTAACGGGTGTAATTGGATAGCGCGACCTTCCACCAGCATCGGTTCAAACGCCTGAATGCCTAAGCGATGAAGGGTTGGGGCACGGTTGAGCAAAACTGGATGCCCCGTAATCACTTCTTCTAATACGCTCCAGACGCTGGGATCGCCTCGTTGAATTAACTTCTTCGCCGCCTTAATGTTGTTGACCATGCCCAGTTTGATCAGGCGATGGATTACGAAGGGTTGGAAAAGTTCGATCGCCATCTCACGAGGTAAACCGCACTGATAAATTTTCAGTTTGGGGCCGACGACGATAACGGAACGACCGGAGTAGTCAACCCGCTTTCCGAGTAAGTTTTGGCGAAAACGACCCTGTTTCCCTTCAATGATGTCCGAGAGCGATTTGAGGGCGCGATTGTTTGCCCCGACTACGGTACGGCCGCGCCGACCATTATCGATTAGTGCATCAACGGCTTCCTGTAACATCCGCTTCTCGTTGCGGACGATGATTTCTGGCGCAAGGATTTCTTGCAGGCGAGAGAGGCGATTATTGCGGTTAATCACCCGTCGGTAGAGGTCGTTAAGGTCAGAGGTAGCAAAGCGTCCGCCATCGAGTTGCACCATCGGGCGCAAGTCGGGCGGAATCACGGGAATTACGCTCAGCACCATCCAATCGGGTTTAGATCCGGTGGCGATAAAGTTATCGATCACTCGCAGGCGTTTAATCAGCTTTGCCCGTTTTTGACCTTTGCTCTCAACAATTTCTTCGCGCAGTTTTTCGGCTTCTTCTTCTAAATTAAGTTCTTGGAGAAGGCGTTGAACCGCTTCTGCACCAATTCCGACTTCAATGTTATAGAGTTCGGAGTCTTCGGCATAGATTTGCTCCTCAATTTCTAGCCATTGATCTTCGGTGAGGAGTTGCTTGTAGCTGAGGTTGCCAGCATTACCAGGATTGAGAACGACATAGGCATTGAAGTAAACAATCTGCTCCACGTCTCGCAGGGGCATATCCAGTAGGATGCTGAGATAGCTGGGAATGCCTTTGAGATACCAAACGTGAGTCACTGGAGCCGCTAGCTTAATGAACCCCATGCGGTGACGGCGCACTCTTGACTCGGTGACTTCTACTCCACAGCGTTCGCAAACAATTCCCCGATGGCGCACTCGCTTGTATTTACCGCACCAACACTCCCAGTCTTTGGACGGCCCAAAGATGCGCTCGCAGAAAAGCCCATCCATTTCTGGTTTTAGAGTTCTATAGTTGATCGTTTCGGGTTTAGTGACTTCTCCAACGACTATACCATTGGGTAGCGTTCTTTCTCCCCATTGACGAATGCGATCTGGAGAGGCTAACCCAATCTTAACGTAGGCAAACCGTGGTTCTGTTTGAGTTCTCATTACTGTTCTGCTTGTCAGATTCTAGTTTCAGGCTGTGAGAGCGGGTATTATTCAGTTACCAGTTACCAGTTACCAGATGCTATCGGCTAAATAACTGAACTGGGTTAGAGTTAGTAGCAAACAAATAGCTTATTAACTTAGCACAGGATCTAAAATTATACAACTTATTTGCTTAAATTGCTGACGCGATCGCTGTTGAATATGTTGAATATATAGTTGCAGGGCTATGCTAATATCAATTTTCTATAAGGTACTGCTGTCTATAATAATTCAGATGATCTTGAGCCAACAGGAGTAGCAACAGTTGGAGGACAAAACCCCTAACGTCTGGAAGTACAAACCTTGGTGGTGTCAGCCTTGGTCGATCTTATTGACGGGTGCAGTTATCTTAGTGGGAGGATGGAAATTGACTCACAACGTCTGGTTGGTATTAGGACTGTCAACGTTAATCAGCCTGTGGTGGGGATATTTCCTGCTACTGTATCCTTACTTATTCAAGCAAGCTGTCATCGTTGAAGTTAGTAAAAACGAGCCAAAAGACGGGGGTTGCCAACACTTGGTAGAGTAATTGGGGATTAAACATCAAGCTACTATCCCACTCTTGACTGAAGGGAATCTTGAAAAGTTGCGATCGCCTCGACAGCCATCTTACTAACTTAGCTAACAACCTTGAATTTTGCTATACGCGGTATGCTGACGATTTAATATTTTCTGGTTCTGGGGAGGCATTAGAGCTGATTCGTAAAGAGAATCTAAAGAAGCTTCAGTTGCTGGCTAGCAGGG
>CAYTUO010000037.1:0-17567 GCA_964441015.1 uncultured Pleurocapsa sp. | reverse complement strand
TCGTGTTATGGAAGCTAGACGAGAAGAGATTGAGGCTCATCACGCCGCTCACTCTCTTGGGAAGTTCCAAAATTCTAAAGGCAAGTTCGCTCCCCCTATTTCTGATGTTATCACTCTCTGTTGAAGAAGGTAGTTAATTTGAGACGCAAAATTCGCGCTGCTCTTAAAAAGTTAGGAAAACGTGACAAATTATCCCGCCACTAGGCAACGCACGAGAAAGAGCGAGTACAGGGAACTTCTAATCGACATACAAGGAAACAAGATGAAAATCTTTCCCATTAAATAATCCCCGATCGCTGAGCTTCAAGTCAGGAATGACCAGCAAGGCCATGAAAGAAAGGGTCATCAACGGTGCAGAGAGAGTCGAACCAAGCTGTTTGGCGAGGGCATCGAGATGGGCATACTGTTGGGCAACTAAGTAGCCATCCTTGTCACTCATTAGACCAGCGACAGTTAACGGCAGAACAGCAACGGAGTTTCCTCGAACCACCGCCAAGCCACCGCGATTAAAAATGATAGCATTGATAGCACGACAAAGTTCTTCATCCGTCGTCCCCACTGCGATAATGTTGTGAGAATCGTGGGCAACACTAGAAGCGATCGCACCTCGTTTTAGTCCAAAATTCTGAATGAGTGCCACAGCCGGGGCTGTATCGGCATAGCGATTGACGACGGCAAGTTTTAGAATATCGCGCTCGATATCAGAGAGAATTTCCCCATTTTTGAGGAGGGCAGGTGCGAATCTTTCCTTGGTGAACAGTTGACCGTCTAATGCTTCAATGACACGCACCGTCTCACTTTTAGCCGGTAAGCAGAAATCTTCAATTTTCTTGAGAGAAGCGTTAAAACAATTAATCGGTTGTACAGAAACAGAAGGCAATAATGCTTTGCCTTTTTCAGCCGCGAGAATTCCTTTGCAATAAGTTTGCTCAATCGTGAAATCGTGGAGATTGTCAACGACGATCAAATCTGCCGCATCTCCCAAGCGCAACAGTCCGACATTTAAGTTGTAGTGCAAGACGGGATTGAGGCAAGCAACTTGCAGGACTTTCATCACATCGTAGCCGAGAGCGACGGAACGCCGAACTAATTCGTTGATGTGTCCCCTGACTAAATCGTCAGGATGCTTGTCGTCACTGCAAAACATACAGCGATCGGCATGAGAAGCCAGTAAAGGATGCAATGCTTCGTAGTTTTTGGCAGCAGACCCCTCGCGGATGAGAATTTTCATGCCGAGTGCCAATTTATCTTTGGCTTCTTCTAAGCTCAAGCACTCGTGGTCGGTGGCGATTCCTGCACTCACGTAGCGACGCGCCTCTTCACCTTGCAATCCCGGCGCGTGACCATCAACCGAATACCCCAGGTCATGAGCTATTTTGATTTTAGCCATCACCGCTGCCTCTCTAGCGAGGACACCGGGAAAGTTCATCATTTCGCTCAGGTAGGAAAGGCGATCCTGTGCAAACAGTTCCTCAATTTCCTGGATACCTAACCTTGCACCGGCTGTCTCAAAAGAAGTAGCGGGAACGCAAGAAGGAACCCCAAAAGCCATTTCAAAAGGGGTTTGAGCCGCATTAGCCAACATGAAGCGAATGCCTGGGATGCCCAGAACATTAGCAATTTCATGGGGATCGGAGACGGAGGCTACCGTACCCTGTACTACCGCTAAACGCGCAAATTCCGTCGGTACGAGTAGGGAACTTTCGATGTGGACGTGAGCATCGACAAAGCCTGGGAGGATGTATTGGCTATAATTCTTGCTTTCCTCCCTTTGGATGCGAGCAATGCGCCCTCCTTCAATCCACACGGTTGCTGGGAAAACAGTCTGGTGGAAAAGGTCTACGAGATTGCCTGAAACGCTAAACGTTGACATAATCTACCTCCAATGAAGCGATCGCAGTTTCCTAGAAAACTGTGAGATTTACAATGATTTAAGGAATACTGCTAATTTCTACGATCATTGCTCCTTGCCGTAGTTGTTCCAACGCATCGGGTAAAGTAGCTGTTAGCAGTCGCCGAAGGTTACGATTCGTGACATTACCACAGGTTAACCATAAAATTTGAGGAGGTGTTCCCAAACGACAAACCAAATCAATGAAGTCGCTATCTTTCGTCATAATCACAGCATTTTCGGCTCGTGCTGCTTCAAATATTTCGACATCTTGAGCGTCTCGAAGGGACAAGTCTCGCAGAGCAGACGCTTCTAAACCAAAGGTCGCTGACAACCAATTCGCTAGAGTTGGAGGTAGTTGAGCATCAATCCAAATTTTCATGCCGTTAGTCTAGGGAAATCAGTACGGCGTGCTGCAAACAGCAAACAGGCTTGGATATCTGCTAATTCCAAATCAGGGAAGTCTTCTAAAATTTCAGTAATGCTAACGTTCTCAGACAACATTTCTAAAATGTCAGTGACTCGAATTCGCATCCCTCGGATGCAAGGACGACCACCACACTGACCAGGCGTTTGAGTAATGCGGGTAAGCAAGCTAGCTGGTGAGTTCATGAGGCGAATTTTTAAAGTAATTGATCTACTATCTATCTTATGTAAATTTTCACGCTCGTTTTCGCCTTACTGCAACCCTATTCATTGAGAATAATAGTGAAGAGTAAGTTAAGAGTAAGTTAAGAGAACCACGAAAGCTTGCTCGCTGTAGCCATGACGGGTCAAATCCACTTCATACTCAACAATCGCACTGTCTGTACCTCTGAACCGACAGGCATTACCGTACTGGAGTATCTGCGCTCCTGGGAACGACTTACGGGAACGAAAGAGGGTTGTCGGGAAGGAGGATGCGGGGCTTGTACGGTGCTTTTAGGAGAATTACAAGGGGAAAAACTAGTTTACAAACCTGTCCTCTCCTGTTTGCTACCTCTGGGTGAAATAGCAGGAAAGCATCTCGTCACCATAGAAGGATTAAATCAAGAAACGTTTTCTCCGATCCAACAAGCCTTGGTAGATTGGGGCGCAACACAATGCGGTTTCTGTACCCCAGGAATTGTCATGTCGCTGACGGGATACCTTTTAGCCACTGAAACAAACATCGATGTAGAAGGTATTAAAACTGCCCTCCACAATAATCTCTGTCGCTGTACAGGCTATGCTGCCATTAAACGTGCTGGTAGTGCCTTAGTAAAATCTCTTAGCAATAAGGAAGTTAGTAACCTAGAAACTTGGATTAATCAGGGCATTCTACCTCAATATTTTCGTGATATTTCTTCTCGCTTGCATCAGTTACCGCAATCAATTTCTGAGAATGGCAAAATATCACCTGAATTTATCATTGCTGGAGGAACAGATCTTTACGTGCAGCAGGGAGATATCCTGGCAGAATCGGCGGTGCGCTTGCTCAATCGATCTCCCCAGATGACGGGAATTACCACTGACGGCGATCACATTCACATTGGCGCACTGACAACCTTTGCCGACTTTGCTAACCATCCTGCCATTATCAAGCTAATTCCTCACATTCAAGAATACATTGAGTACATTGCTTCTTGGTCAATTCGTCAGCGTGCCACTGTCGGCGGGAATATTATTACTGCTTCTCCCATAGGAGATATAAGCGTCATTCTGTTAGCTTTAAATGCTTCTCTGGTTTTGCAATTAGGAGATAATCTCCGTAAAGTACCTCTAAGAGAATTTTTCCGAGACTATAAGGATATAGACAAGAAACCAGACGAAATTTTGACAGAGATTGTTATTTCTCTACCTTCTTCAGACACAAAATTTAATTTTGAAAAAGTCTCCAAACGCCAGTATCTAGATTGTGCGGCGGTTAATAGCGCGATTTCTATTCACTGTAATGGTAATGCGATCGATGATATCTCAATTTCTATGGGTGGAGTCGCCCCGATTCCTCTATTCCTCAAGCAAATCAGTAGTTATTTCATTGGTAAACAGATAACGAAAGAAAACATTGAGGGGGCTTTTCTCATCCTGCAAGGGGAAATTTCGCCGATGAGTGATGTTCACGGTTCGGCTAGTTACAAGCGACTTCTAGCTCGTCAACTCTTAATTGCTCACTTTAGCAAACTGTTTCCAGAATTTATTGCTGTAAAAGACTTCTATAATTGAAGTTAACTAGGTATTCTACAAATTTATTTCTTTATTCTAATTCTCGTATTCCTATTCCTCTTCATCTTCCCGACCCAACAAGGGTTTTTGTGCTGCGTGACGCACAAAAAGAACCTGCACGGTGTCGCCAACGATGGCAAAGAGAATCCTGTAGGCACTACGTCCTTTGCCGTAAATGAGTTGCCGAATCTCTTCCTCAAAGAAATTGTTCTCAAAGGCAAGTGAGCAACGAGAAGGCATTTTTTCTAGTGAGAGAATGGCTTTGTACAAACCTTCCAGCCATCCTCTGGCTTTTCTTGGGGAATCTTTACTGAACCACAGATAGGCTTCTTCAATCCCCTGTTGTGCTTCAGGCTGTATGACTGCCTGATACTTCTGGGTCATGGAGAACTGTCTAACTTATCGAACAGTTCAGAGAAAAAGTCCTCTGCTTTCTTGCCTTTACCTTGCTTCATCTGTTCCAGACCATTCTTGATTCCTTTGATTGTCTCAACCAATTCAGCCGCATCGAGGAGTGCCTGATAGGATTCTGCGTCTTGCACCACCAGTTCTGCTTTTCCATTAACTGTAAGCACTAAGGGATGTTTAGTACGCTTGATGCGCTCCACGAACTCGGTCGTGTTCCGCTTAAACTCAGTCAGAGAACGAATGTCTTGGGAGAGGTCGAGCATTTTTTTAGCATATAATACGCATTTAATTATATGCTATTTTAACTTAAATCCCCTATAAATCAAGTTTAAGATCATGTCCAGTCGAAGTATCCCTAAGTTCCGCTATCGCTGCACATGGGGACTTCCCGCACGGCGGTTAAATACTTAACAATAACTAGGAAACTAGGGATATCAATTCAATGCTAGTCGTTCACAATGATAGGTTACGCGCTTTTCTGCGAGATAGTTACTCTTTAGAAGACATTCAAAGACTGTATGCTTTTCTGCAAGATAACAACACTTTTAGATTTCCTGCCCTCGAAAATGGCTTGTTTCCTGCTGCACTTGTCAGTAGCGATACAGACTACACGGGATATGCCAGTGTTTGGGTTAGAGATAACATTTATCTAGCTTATTCTCACTATATCGTCGGTCAGGCAGATATAGCAGTGAGGAACGTCAGGACGTTAATGGTATATTTTCAAAAGTTTCAAGGGCGTTTTACCGCAATTATCGAAGGTAAAGTGAATCCTGACAGGGTAATGGAACGTCCGCACATCCGCTTTGATGGGCGCACTCTGACAGAAATTAATCAAGAATGGGAACACGCCCAAAATGATGCTCTAGGCTATTTTCTCTGGTTTTACTGTAAGTTGGCGAGAGAAAATTTAGTCGAACCTCAACCAGAAGATTGGGAAACTATCTCTCTATTTCCTCTATACTTCCAAGCGATTCATTATTGGCAAGACGAAGATAGTGGACACTGGGAAGAATCACGCAAGATAGAAGCTTCTAGTATTGGTGTTGTCATAGCGGGACTTAAGGAACTGAAACAATTACTGGCAGAGGCTCGTCTAAACCTCCATTACAGGGATCAATCTATCACTCTCCAATTCTTAGATGAGTTGATTGAGGAAGGGACGGCAGCTTTATATAATATCCTGCCAGCAGAGTGCATTCAGCCAGAACCTAAAGCAAGGCGGTATGATGCAGCACTGGTGTTTTTAATCTATCCCTTACAAGTAGTAGAAGGAGAGATGGCGGAACAAATTCTCGCGGATGTGATTGACAATCTGCAAGGCGATTATGGAATCCGCCGCTATTTGGGGGATTCTTTTTGGTGTCGCAATTATAAGGATATTCCTCCAGAAATCCGCACCACAGTTTCGACGGAACGGGAAGCATGGTTACAAAAGCAAGGAAGGGCTTTACAAGTAGGAGAAGAAGCTCAATGGTGCATTTTTGATCCGATTATTTCGGCAATTTTTGCAGTGAAGTTTCAAGAGACTGGTGAGCATGAATATCTAGTGTTACAAACTCAGTATTTTAATCGTTCTTTAGGACAAATAACAGGTAGAGATTTTGAGTTTGGCGAGTTTAAGTGTCCAGAACTCTATTATTTAGAGAATGGTCGATATGCAGCCAATGATGCAACTCCTCTGTTATGGACACAGGCGAATTTAAGGGTGGCTTTTAAAATGATGGAGAAAAGCCTTAGTCAATAAAAACGACCTCGTGAAATTTTGGTTATTCATCAAATCAAGCAATGGAGTTTAAAAATGGTTAACACACCCGATCTAAATAAAGCTATTGATGTTGCGTTAGAAGAATATAAAACTCTAAGAGTGGAGATTCTTCAAGCTATACAGAATAGAACGAACGTAATTATTTTCGGTGGTGCTCTTGTCGCTACATTGATCGGGATTGGTGTAACCTCCCTAGCTAATATACCAACGACGACGAAAACAATAGCTACAACAGCAAAATCTTCAACTCAAACAATTAATTCTGGAGTAACTATCATGGAGGAAACAACGAAAAAAAATATTGCTGTACCAAATAGACCAAAACCAACTGAAAAAGAAAATAAAAAAATTATTCGTCCACCAACAACTGAGATAATTACACCATTTGGTACAGAAAATGTAACAACGACAATACAACCAATGAATGAAGATAAAGTAATCCAGGGATTTCACGATAGTCCAATGTATCGCAGGTTTCCCTCTGCTATCATTTTAGGGATAGTTGTTCCCATTTCTTGTGGTTGTATTATATATTTTTGGTTTAATGCTACTAATATGACGTTGGTTATTGGACGCTATATTGCTACCAACATCGAACCGAAAATCAATTTATATTTTAATGATCTGCCATATTTATCCAAGCCTCTAACCTGGGAAAATTATATGCAAACCATAAATTTTGGACTTGAAGAGAGTTGGTGGGTTTTTGGACTTTTCTTTGTTATTGGAATAGGAAGTTCGGTAGCAACATTTTTGATACTAGGATGGGAAGTGTATATTATAATACAAGTAATATTATCTTTGATTGTGTTTTATTTCTATTGGTGCTTTTGGAAGCAAATAAAAGAATTGCAAAACATTAGAGATAAAGAAGGCAGTATCAGAAGAATTTTTTATCCTGGAATTGGAATTAAAAACTCAAAAATTAAGCAAGAAATCAAACCAGAATTGATTATATGGAAATCTTATTTGCCTTGTAAGACGGAACTGAACAATCCATTTTATTTTCAGAATGGGCAAACAGCTACTAATGTTCTAGAGTTACTCTCATTCTGTGTAGATCCCAACTATTTAGACGAGTGCATAGAACATCTCAAACAGAAAAATTTTGAGAAATGGCTGTCTTATATTAAAGAGACTGAACTCGCCAAAACAACTAAAAATCTAAGGAAAAATAAAAATGAAGATCCAGCTCTGTTAAGTAATTTCGTCGATGAATGTTATAGAACTCTTTATCAAGGGGAGGCGATCGCTTGCTCCTTCAAACATGGCGAGGGTGCGATAATTTCTTGAAGACATTTTTCAATGATGCTCCGTTGCTTGGACACAGAAAGCTATCCTGAAAATCAATTATAAGAATTGTATGTCTTAAACATCTTCTTATAATAAAACTATCTAACTCTAGCCCTTACAACATTCTTGGCAATGGTACAAATTACCATCAACATCCCAGACGATCTCGCCCAGCGACTTGAGCCGTTTCAAGCACAAGTGTCGCAACAGTTAGAGCTTGGCTTACAAGAATTTGAATCCCAGCAGCAGCCATCCAATTTTCTGGACGAGCAAGAAATCATTACCCTACTTGCCAGCCAACCTACCACTGAACAAATCCTAGCAATTGGCTCTCCCCTTCCTACTATGCTAAAACCTGGCCCAGCTTATGCCAAAAGCCTTAGTGGTCAAGGGTGAGGAGCAAACTAACAGTTTTTTAAGGTCAGAAGTCTTACTCAGTAAGACTTAGAGAGATTTCGTTTTCAATTTAGCATGACAAGTGCGGTAGAACCGAAAATCTAACCGAAAATCTAAAGCCCGATCTTCCAAAGCTGCTAGCCGTTCAATCAATTGCTGGTAATCGTGAATAGACAAAAGAACATAGCTTGGTTGAGATTCCTGGGTCAGCAAAATGGGTTCCTCAGCCGCTTGCTCAAATACCTCATCAGAGCGATCGCGGATGTCGGTAAGGGTAAAACTCCGCATAAATCAAAGATCTTAGATAATTCTTAACCCTATTGTAGTTTATCGCCCGTAGCTGAAAACTCTAACCAGTCTTGCTGGGGAACTTCCAGAGGCGATTTAATCGTTCTATTCCCTTAACCAACTGAACAATTGACCCACAGTGAGGCTAAAAGCTTCAGCAAAGGGGGGTACGGGGGGGCGATCGCTTGCTCCTTCAAACAGGGCGAGGGTGCGATCGGCAAAATAAACAAAGATCGATTCTTCTTCTGGGTCAATCAACCAGCCCATCTGAGTGCCGTGGCCAAGGCAGTGGAGGATATTGCGGACGACTTTGGTTTGGTTTTGTTCGGGGGAGAGGATTTCAATCGTCCAGTCAGGAGCCAATGTAAAAGTGTTGGCGACTTTGCCGTTCTCGTCGCGGGGTATGCGTTCCCAAGTGAAGACTGCGATATCGGGGACAATCGATCTACCTCCAAAGGTGCAGCGCAGTTCAGAATAGGCACGGGCGATGTGTTGAGGTTTAAGAAGGGTGTTGATGGCTGCAACAAGATCGCTTTGAACCGTGCTGTGTTTTCCTTGGGGCATAGGTTTCTGGATAATTTGACCGTCAATGAATTCGCTAGCAGGTTTGGTTTCTGGTAATTTGAGAAATTCATCGAGAGTGACGAGTTGACTGGGAGTTTGAACCATAACTGCTGGGGATAGATGGGTGGGAAATATTGCTGATTTTAACCTTTACAAAAAATTAAGACTTTTAGCTAATCTAGATTCTGAACGTCCACGATTTACATAACGGGATCGTAAGAAAATAGTTATAGAAGTTAAAAAGTTCGTCATTTCACCAAACTTTTATGCAAAGAATTGACGCTATCTATCACGTCAGAGGAGAAGCCGAATACATTGATGATCGCCCTCTCCCTGCCGAAATGCTTTATGCAGCCGCCTTTGCATCTCCTGTTGCTCATGGCAAAATTTTAGCCCTGGATACAAAAGAGTCCTTAAACTTAGATGGAATCGTAGCAGTATTTACCGCAGAAGACATTCCAGAGAGCGATCGCTGGGGAACGCTAATCGCTGATTGTCCTATATTGGCAAAGGATGAAGTGCAGTATGCGGGACAACCGATCGCGGTAGTTGTGGGGAAAACAAGAGCGATCGCCCAAAAAGCTACAAAACTGATTCGCCTAGAAGTCGAGGAACTTCCTGTCATTGTCGATCCGCGAGAAGCTTTTACCCAAGGGCAAATCATTGGCACGCCAAGAACCTTTATCTTAGGCGATGTCGATAGTGCCTGGGAAGAATGCGACTTAATTGTTGAGGGAAACTGTGAAATTGGCGGACAAGAACATCTATATTTAGAAACCCAGAGGGCGCGTGTTATTCCCCTCGAAGGCAACAACCTGCGGGTTTACTCAGCTACCCAAAACCCCACTCTTACCCAGAAAACCATTGCCCAGATGTTGGGATTACCCTGTCATGCAGTAGAAGTAGATGTGAAACGCTTAGGGGGTGGATTTGGTGGGAAAGAAGAACAGGCAACTCATTGGGCTTCTCTAGCAGCTTTAGCTGCTTGGCATTGCCGAAAACCCGTCGAATTAGTTTTATCTCGCGCCGAAGACCTGAAAATGACGGGAAAACGCCACCCTTACTCCTCCGATTTTAAGATTGGGGTGACTAAGGAAGGTAAGATTCTCGCCTACGAAGTCAAACACTATCAAAATGCAGGGGCGTATGCCGATTTATCCCCCGCTATTTTAGAACGAACGCTGTTTCACAGCACCAATGCTTACTTCATCCCCAATGCCCGCATTTTTGCGGTTTCCTGCCGTACTAACCTGCCTCCCAGTACGGCGATGCGAGGGTTTGGGGGTCCCCAGGCAATGTTTGTCATCGAAAGTGCGATCGCGAAGGTAGCTGAGACTTTAGGCATTCCCCGCGAGGAAATCCAAAGGAAAAATCTCCTGCAAGTTGGGGATCTGTTTCCCTACGGACAGCAGTTTGCTAATAACCGCCTCTGTCAGACATGGGAAGAAGTTGAACAAACCTACAATTTAGAAGCGATTAAAAATAATATTGCCCAGTACAACGCCAGCCACTTTGAAACCAAGAAAGGCTGCGCCGTAATGCCTATCTGCTTTGGCATTTCCTTTACCGCCACCTTCCTCAATCAAGCGAGTGCCTTGGTTCACGTCTATACCGATGGCAGCGTCAGCATTACGACAGGTGGCGTGGAGATGGGACAGGGATTGAGTACCAAAATTGCCGCGATCGCAGCTAAAGCGTTTGGGATTGGGTTGCAGCGCATCAAAATTGAGAGTACCAACACCACCCGCATCGCCAATATGTCTCCTAGTGCGGCTAGCGTGACCACTGATTTAAACGGCAATGCAACTATAAGCGCGATCGCGCAAATTTTAGATCGCCTCAAAGCTTTAACCGCCAAAGAATTAGGGGTGAGCGATCTAGAGAAAATTGCGATCGCTGATGAAAAAGTTCTTTATGCAGGAAAAGAAACCGATTTAACTTGGAAGCATCTAGTGAAAGCCGCCAATCTGGCGCGGATTAATCTTTCTGCCCATGCTTTCTATGCTACTCCAGGGATCGGGTTCGATCGCGATCTCGAAAAAGGACATCCCTTCGCCTATCATGTCTGCGGTACGGCAATTGTGGAAGTTACCTTAGATTGCCTGCGGGGAACGTATCAGATAGATGCAGTAAAGATTGTTCACGATTTAGGGCGATCAGTCAATGAATTGGTGGATATTGGACAAGTAGAAGGGGGACTGGCGCAAGGCTTGGGCTGGATGACTATTGAAGATTTACAATTCAACGAAAAAGGGCAATTACTTTCCAATAACCTGGCAAATTACAAAATACCTGATATCTATTTCATGCCCGATCGCATTGACATCAAGTTTTTAGAAAATGACGATAATTCTCCTGCACCCTATGGCTCTAAAGCTGTGGGAGAACCGCCCTTGATGTATGGGATTGGGGTATTTTTTGCCATCCGTCAGGCGATGAAGGCTTTTCAACCTGAGATGGAGTATAGGTTTATATCTCCGCTTACACCTGAAAGGATTTTGTGTAAGTTGTATGCAAGTGAACTCAAAGAAATGGCTGAGTCTATCCAAAGAATCCCTTTTTGACATACTACCGTCGATCGCAGTTAAAATTGGCTTTGTCGTCGAGACAATTTAGAAACAGCAAAAACTGTCTATCCAGCTTGACTGATCGATTGCTCTGCGTAACGATTTGCTCCAGGGATGGCGATGTCAAGAGATAATGAGAATATAGGCACTGGTGAGGCATTTTGCAGATGAACCAACCAAGTCTCAAAACTTATGTCAATTTAATTCAAAAGCTGTTGGAATGTCCCAAGGAGAATGTTGATGATCTCTGATGAGTTGGGAATGCAGTTACACGATCGTTGGACGCGGGGGCAAAAGCTAACCGCAGAGGAACGGGCGCAGCTAGAGGCATGGTATCAGCAGAGGGATGCCGTAGAAGCTCAGCAATTGAATCAGGTTTTTACGACTGCTGGGATTCCGGGTCTGCAAGCGCAGGTGGAAATGACACTGACGCAGTTGGGGACTGTCATTCAACGAATACAGCAGGTTACGGCAGAAAATGAGGGATTGCGGCAGGAGATTTCGGCACTGCGGCAGCAGTTGACCGCGCCTAAATCTGCATGAGTTTGTCACCGGAGTTGCGGGAGCAGGTGAGGCAGAGGGCAAAGTGTGCCTGTGAGTTTTGCAGTGTTTCAGAAACTGATGTAGGTGGATTCTTGACGATCGACCATTTCCAGCCTCAATCGAAGGGTGGCAGTGATGACCAGGACAATTTGATTTATTCCTGTGTTTGTTGCAATCAGTACAAGCAGGATTATTGGCCGGGGAGCGAGTCCGAGCCAATGCTTTGGAATCCTCGTCAGGAGTCTGTTTCTGCTCATTTTCTGGAGTTGGATGATGGGCAGGTGGTGGCGATTACTCCCAGTGGAGCGTTTACGATTCGGCGGTTACGGTTGAATCGTGCGCCATTGGTGGCGTATCGGAGGCGAAGACGGCAGCGAGCCGAGGAAATCCGTCTGCTGGAGCGGTATCGGGATTTAGTGCAGCTTTTGTCTCAGGTGAATGGGCAACTTTCGGAACTGGTGTTGGAGCAGCAGCAGTTACTTCAGGAGCAGCGGGATTTATTGCGAATTTTATTGGAGCGGCAGGATTAAATTCTCCAAAGTATCGGGCAGGTTAGTAATTTTATAATAGTTTGCAGATAAGGGTTGCTGTTGCTCATCTAAGTCTTCTGAAGTAGTCCCTTGCTTCATTATAGTAATCGTGTAACGGCATAGATTCGGACACGATTAACAACCTCGAACACCAAACAGACAAAGCTTATACGGTTGGCTGCACAGCGTTGTTGTGCTGCTGTCGCTGACGAGGTTGTTTCAAAGGAGTCGAGATGATTTGTCTTCCACTGACAGCCTGTTTCTGTCGTAGATCGTCACAAATGGCTTGTAAATCGTAGTTGAAAGCCTTGGCGTGTTCTTCCCGAATTTTGTGTATTTCTTCGAGGATTTCATCCTTCCACATTTTCACTCTCCCATTAGCTCGTAAGGTGTACAGATGGTCGGTAACTCATATCCAGCATCGAAGCTAATTTGAGCTAACTTCTTCTGAATTTGAGCATTCGCAATGTGCTTACAGTTCCAGGTTAGCAGATAGTCCAAGCCGTAGACTGTCGCTGCCCCGATGTGAAGTGCATCATCAGCGGCTTTGGGTGGGAGATTACTTTTGCTCAGAAATTGCGCTGCTAGATTTTGAACAGCTTCATTGACATCAAGCAAAGGAAAGTCGCGAAGTATTTCAAGTCGCTGAGCCGCTATCTCGGCATCTCCTCGTGCCACCTCATCTAAAACCACTTGAGAAATATAGAGTTTAAACTGAGTCCGGCGAGTGTCCCACCATTCCCGCGTAGCCTCAACATTAGCCATTAAGATCAGGTTATTGCTAGATCTAGCGGTTAGGTAGCCAATGATGCTGGTTTCGAGGTAGACGGTTTCACTCATGTGGGGTTAGACGGTTGACTTTCTTATCTTAATCTCCTTATCTCAGCGATCGCTCGTCTGGCTCTGAACGTGTACTTTTATACATATTCCTAGAATTGTCAGCAGTTGCCACCATACTACGCACCTCAACCGACGGTGAAAAGCAGTCCAAATAGGTGCGGTTGGGTTTCGCTTCCGATACAATGACAGTTTACAGACAAGGGTTGCTCTTGCTCAACCCAACCTACGGCTCCCCTATGACCGTTTATAGCATCCTTCCTCATAATCATCATAGGCTAGTGGAATCTTATCTTTTCTTGTTCTTCGTATGTTTGAGCTTTCCTGTTCAGGAAGACCAGCAATTGGGATGCTGACTTTTACAATTGCCCTAGGTTTAATATCGTTTACTCTAATTTTTATAGTTTTTGAATTTTCGTCAAGAGTTGGAACGATATTACCTTTTCCATCATTAAAATCTGGTTCAAGATAAGGTTGCATCATTGTTCCCAGCGGCAGCAAATATTTCAATTCAATATCTGGTGACAGCGAGAGGTTGGGATCTGGATTGAGTTGATGTAGAATCTGAACTAGATTTTGTCTTGAATACCCATTCTTTGTTTTATTAATGATAAAAAAATCAACAATTAATTGATGGTTTGAAATATTGATGTATGGTTCAGCCGTACAAAACAATGGATATTCTTGAATTACCTCTGGCGGAAATAGCCAGTCTCGAACACGATTATTGAACAACGAAACCACAAAAATAATCAATGCTGTGCCAAGATTAGTAACAATAGGAGTCAATAAGTCTTTTTCCCAATTTTCTAGGAAATTTTCTAGAAATTTAATCTCTATAACATTACCATGTCAGCTTATTTGTTAGTGTGTCATTTTTTTCGTCTCCCTCAAATGCAGATTTTAAAATAATTACAGAATTAGAGGTTTCAGAACTTACTAGATTCCGGTAGCGAAAATTTAAGATACTAACGTCTTTTCAAGACTTTAATAATGTCATCAACCCTTATCCGAAGCTGATAGATCTGATTTTGAAGATCTACGATAGCCAATCGTTTTCATGCAAGAGTTCTTGTTCAATGCGTTGTTCTGGCAAACGAATCGCCTGGAGAATGGAGTCGGAAATGGGGAGTTGTAAGCTCATGGGTTAGGACGCAACGAATTCTATATTATTATTAACCACTGAAGATTAGATCGGGTAAGTAAACGAGCGAGCGATCGCAGTTAAAATTGGATTCCTCGTCGAGATTAATTGCCGCAGTCAAACCTGCAATCGATGATTCGATCGCCCAAGCAAATTTTCGGGTAAGCCATTAACTACCCACAGATGTTTGAAAGGAAAACAGCTATGAAATCCTTAAACGACTATACAATCATTTTACGTCCCGATGACAATGGAACTTTTGTCGCCTATATTCCAGCCATTAAAGGATGTCATGCTTGGGGAAAAACACCTGAAGAAGCTCGCTCAGAATTAACCCATGTTTTTGAAATGATTCAGCAAGAATATCTGGAAGAAGGAAAAAGTTTACCTGATGATGTTGAGGTGACTATTTCCCATGCCCGCTAAAGCGAAAACCTTAGAAAAAGTTGCTAAAAAATTAGGTTTTCAGAAAGTTCGTCAAAAAGGAAGTCATGCCCGTTGGAAACATCCAGATGGACGTTCAACCACAATTCCCATTCATGGGAATGCTGAAATAGGGGGTTGGTTATTTCGAGAAATTCTTGAACAATTAGGAATCACAGAGGAGGAATTTAATAAACTCAAATAAGTGTGCCTGCTCTGTCTCCAAGGGGTTCATGAAGGAATTTTGGCAAACGCTCCTCTACCAACTCCAAAATAACCATAAAGCCCACCTTCCGCACTTCACTTTGTAACACCATTAGATAAGGATAAAATTCGCTTTCACCTCGATGAGCAAGTCGATCCTGAAATTGCTTCACAACTACGTCGTCGTTCATGTGAACAGCGACAGGAAGAGGGCGATCGCGCCTACTGAAATTTTGTCAGACAAGCGCGCTCCTGTATCAGTCCTGTTGGGCAAGAATTGACTTGATAGTTGACAGGGGTAGGAACATTTCTAGTGGAGAGTCTTCTAGACTGACAAAACCATAGCGTTCGTAGTAGGTTTTTGCCGCCTTATCTTTAGCATCTACAAATAATCCAATGCCTCCAGCATTCTCTGCTACCAATAACGCACGTTGCATCGCCTCAACCATCAGAATTTCACCAATTCCTTGACGCTGCCAGTCTTTAGCCACCGCCAGTCGTGCTAATTTGACACCAGGTACTCTCGAAGGATATTTCTTGGCAAATCGCAGTGGCAGTTTTTCGAGGCAAATTTCGCACAGTGTCAGGGTGAAAAAACCGATAATCTCTTGGGGACACTCGCTATCAATTAGTACAAAAGTTCGAGAAATGCCTTTCTGAATGTGCTGTCGCGCTGTCTGTCGCAGAAACTGGTTGAGCGACTCCAAACCGCAGTCAAATTGCTCTCGGTTATGGGATTTATCGAGAGGTTGAATGATTTTCACGGAAAAATGCTTTGTGTTTATCTACGGCAGCTTTTAGTCGCGTATTGGCTTCAGGAGGATTTTCCCACAGGCTAAATACTGTCTGGGCATCTTTTTCTGACAAGTTAATCACTCGCTCTGCTTCGAGGATCTGGTGAGCTTCTTTGAGTGCTGCTTGGACGAGAAATTGATTTAAGGTGGCACCTGATAAGTCGGCTGCTTTCTGTAAGGTTTCTTTGACAGCAAGGGGAATCCTCGCTGTTACTCGCGCATCGTTGGCAGGATGGTTCATAGGGAGATGATGACAACTTTATTTTGATTCTAGCTCAGTGGTGTCAAAATGTCACCAGGAGGAGAAGAGGTGATCGCACTAATTGAGGGGGCAATTGAGGAGGCTCAAGGTTAGGCTGGGAAGAGATCTAGACGATTCACGGTTGACTTGCCGTGGTTACTTCCTCAACCAATCAACCGTTCAGAGGGTGCGCCTGCGGCGCAACACCCAGCACAAAGGTTTTGCACTAACTATAAACCGAATGGCACTAAGAAAAGCTATAAGCTATGCGGAATAAGCACCACAACTTTTAAAGCTATTGAACAATGGAAGGATGGCTCAGGAGATTGTCCTTGATGCAGTGTCCTAGGCACGCGAGCGCAAAAAGCGCTCTCTCTTGGCGATCACTTACCCGCACGCCGTAGGCGATCGCTATGCAGGGAAAAACTTTTTGGTTTACTGAAACTTTTTAGTCAGGCTGCACAAAGTTTAGAAAAGAAAGTGACAACACAACATTTATGGTGTGGTCGAAGTCATTGCTCACAAGGCTGTTCCAGAACGCCCAGGCAGAAGTGAAGCACGAGTTCGTAAACGTCGCCCGAAAGCTTACCCTTTAATGACGAAACCTCGGCACGAATTCCGAAAGCAATTGCAAACTGCTTAACCCGCAAGGGTTTCGGCTTTTCTTAGTGCCATTGAGTTCTCAATCTTATCTTAATGAAGAACACAACCGTTACTCTGGCTTGTTTAGTCGAGATGACCACCAAGCGCGATCGCGCCAACGATGAGAGTCGATGGTTTTACTGCTTGCCAGTCTTGTCGAGACTATACTACAAACGCGCTGACTTGAGTGATGTTGTTTGGTCGAGCGATCGCTGCCCTTGGGAGCAACGCGAATAGAAGGGAAGATATAAGCGGGAATTAATGCGATTAGTTTTGGCTTTATTGACATTCAAAGGCTCTTGTTGACAAGATGCGTTTGCCCTGGAGTAACCCCTAAGTAACCGTTGGGTGAGTCTTTTCCATTAGAATCTACCCTTAATTCCGAAGAAGAAAAAGAATTAGATGATTATGAAGAATTGGACGATTATCTCAGCTTAGTCAATCGCACTGTCCGCAATCTTTACTTGTCTCAAACTTAACCTAGTTTATGAAAAGCAATGAAGATTGATCTTAAAAACGCGATCGCTAAACAAGAAGTAGATCTGGTGAGTAAACGAGCGAGCGATCGCAGTTAAAATTGGATTCGTCGTCGAGAAATCTTAGAAACGGCAAAAATTATCTATAGGAAGACAAATGAGCTAGTTTATTCAGTGAAATATGAGTTCGATCAAGGAATTTTGGGCAAAATTACTGCAAAAGCTCTCCGAAAATCAGAAAGTATTCCTTGCACTCGTTGTTAACCATACTAAAGGCTCTCCAGGAACGATGGGTGCAAAGCTTTGGGTTGCTGAAACAGGCGAAACCTTTGGTACTATCGGCGGTGGAATTATGGAACACAAGCTGCTCGATC
>CAYTUO010000036.1:6418-18151 GCA_964441015.1 uncultured Pleurocapsa sp. | reverse complement strand
CCCGCCGATTCCGAAGATGCTGACTGACTCATCCGACTGTTCGGCTGTCCCGTTTCCTTCAGCCACCATGATAATTTCAGAGGTTGTTGTATTGACGACGCGGGCACTCAGCTTAACGAAAGCCTCCGTATCGCTTGAGGATACGCCAATGCCGATCGCTCCGCCACCAGAACTTTCTCGTTCGAGATCGAATTGAGTAATCGAGCCGATAATCACTGCCTGTACGCCCAAAATCCGACCGATTTCAGCCGCCGTACTAGCATCGACTCTTCCAGAAGCCCCTAAGTCTTGTTCTTTAAGAATCGCTTCGAGTTGACTTCGTTCGATGACGCTATAAGCGCCTGTTTTGACTAATCTAGTGACTAAAATGTCGCTAACGCCCCTCCCTCCTCCTGGAAGAAAGGATAAAAAACTAGGATTGCTGACGCTGCTATAGTCAAAGTCGAGAACGGCAATGCGGATTTTTTGCGTGGGCTGCGATCGCCTATTCGTTGAAGAGCCAGTTGACTCAGAAGCGGGGGAATTACTCTCTTGTGCTAAGATTCCTTCGCTGTCTAACATTGTTGCGCCCAACAAAACAGCCGAAGTGATTAAAGAAAAAGCAGAAAACCGACGGGAGAAATTCATAGTTTTTAGAAGTGATCGCTCATTAAAGAGTTTGGAAAAATATTTGTTTAATAATACCAAAGCTCTGAGGATTTTCACTGCTTTTAGGCTCTTTAATAGCCTTTTTCTTTAGCTAAGACAAACACATTCCCTTCATTGCCTCTGCCGATCCGCAAGTCTTCGTCTAAATAAGTAATCTCTAACCAGCCAGATTGCTCCCGACTCTCGATACTAAAGTCAAGTGGGAAAAACTTTTTTCCAGCCTCTATTTCTTGGATGAGTTCATTGGGAGAACGATAACCGATAAAGCGCTGCAATCCTAGAATTGATCGCTCGAATTTGACGTTAACGCGGCGATCGCTCGTGGGTTCAAACTTAGCCGCTACACTGACAATTCCCTCAAGAAAAGGCAGGCCAACAATCTCGGCAATATTGTAGAGTTTAGCTTGCTCCATGCGGATACATTGATAAACTTGACCGAGTTGGGCTAAGGGAATTCGATTGAGTCCCAAGATGCCGCGACTAGTCGTGTAAAGCAACCGCCAATTTCCTTCTAGTAACTCTTTCGCTTCAACGGGTTTGGGGGTGGGATTGCGATCTTCGAGTTGTTCTACGGCGGCAAGTACTCTAACCCTATCCTGTTCAGTTGCCAGCAACCCGCGATTTTTTCCGACGAGTGCTTCTAGTAATTTAGTTTTCTCGTTCATTGATTTTTCCCTCTCTTGACTCTCTAGATCTTTCTTAGCTTTACCCGTTCAAAATGGCCTCGATTCGATAAGTTTTTTAAAGTTTTTTGCTAGCGAACTTCTTAGCCCCTTGTTCGTCTAGCGATCGAGGAGAAGGTATTGCCTGCTAAACTCAAAATGTTTAGACTTAAATAATTTTGACAAACTATGCACAATCCCTCATTGCGCCAAGAGCCTCGTTACGAACCCGCCTCTGTCATCCCCTTAAAAAAAGACTCTTCTCTAATAGATTGGCTAGAAGCGACGGGTCGTCTGATCAAGCGCGATAACGTCGAAGAAAGAGAAGAAGCTGCTGTAGAAGACGAGCTAGAAATCGCCGATCTGATAGATGTTGATGATAGTCTATACGACGACGATGACGACAATCTCGAGCTTGAAATCGATGAAGACTAACTTGAATTGAGTCTTTCTCGATCGCTCCTAAATTACCCGTTAAGTAGAGTGTAAGTCAGTTGTGGACGCAAAATTGTTTTTACCTACAGCCCTAACTAAACCATCAGGAACGACTTTATTAATCTTCCTGACTGTTCTGTCGATCCTGTTGGCAGTTCTTTTCGCGCAAATAGCAGGTCAGTTTCCTGAAGGAAGTATTGCCATACTCGTTCCTCTGGGAGTCTGCGCCCTCATTAGTGCCGGATTGGGCTACGGGGTCGTTCCCTTGCTACGACGGCTCAAAACCGGACAAGTCATCCAAGAAGACGGCCCGCAAACCCACCTCAAAAAAGCCGGAACCCCTACGATGGGAGGCATTTTCTTCGTGCCAGTGTCCGCGCTCGTCGCTGTAATCTGGTCGGGATTTGCAGGCGAGGCGATCGCGCTTTCAGTCCTTACCCTCGCCTATCTGGGGATTGGCTGGTTTGATGATTGGCAAATCTTGCGACAAAAGTCCAATAAAGGGATTTCCCCTGGGATGAAACTGACCCTACAAATTCTGGTAGCTGTTCTCTTTTGTCTCTGGATGCTGTGGAGTCAACCCGCGAGTATCACCAACGTGACACTACCGGGCAATCTGGTGTTGCCGTTGGGCATTCTTTTCTGGGCACTAGCCGGGTTTGTCATGGTCGCCGAAAGCAATGCCACCAACCTAACGGATGGAGTCGATGGACTGGCTGGCGGAACAGCCGCGATCGCTTTCCTGGGGATGGCAGCATTAGTGGCACAGACCTCGCCTGCCTTGATGATTTTCTGCGTCTGCATGAGTGGAGGCTGTTTGGGTTTTATCGTCCACAATCGCAATCGCGCTACCGTTTTTATGGGAGATACAGGCTCCCTCGCGTTAGGGGCTGCACTGGCTGCGGTGGGAATTCTCGGCGGCCAATTATGGGGACTGTTTATTGTTAGCGGGATTTTCTTTGTTGAATCTCTCTCTGTCATCCTTCAGGTGAGTTATTACAAAGCCACTAAAGGGCCTGATGGGAAAGGAAAGCGACTCTTGAAAATGGCACCCCTTCATCACCATTTAGAACTGAGTGGCTGGTCGGAAACTCAAATCGTGGGAGCGTTTTACCTGATTAATGCCGGACTAGCTATTGTCGCGGTTATTGGGTCGTGACATACCCACCGATAAATCGGGGGCTTCCTGATTCACCCGCCGATGCCTCTACTAGACAATCAGGTGGGTCAACGACCAAAAATATTAGATCGTGCGGGGGCGGTTGAACCGCCTTATTTACTAAGTATTCAGTATGATTGAATAATCCAAATTTGTGGTCATCAGAAAGAGTAAAACAGTAAAAACAAAGATGCCAAGCAAGATCGTTCATGTTAAAGAGTACACAGTCAGGGCGCACACTAGAACAATTCACACGAGGATATATAAATTTATCTGCCAATATTGTCACGAAGAGGTTGAAAGAGAAACCTACTCAACAACGTGCCCAAAATATGGCAACAAATGTCAGGGAATAGCAAGTAAATGCTTGCGCTGCGTTAAACAGTAAAGGGAAAGGAAATGTTTAAATCGCCGCCAGATCCCCCAAGGAATAGCGAACAGTTTTTGCAAGAGTTGATTGATTATTATCGCGCTCTGCTCGATTATCACCAAAGAGAGGCTGCTATGGCGGCTTCCAGTTTGGCTCATCTAGAAGCGCTACTCAACAGGAGTCCAACTCTGGCGCAACAACAGCAAATTACTTTAGAGTTGGTGGCAGCTAGTAACTCTCAAAGAGCGTTCAGAGAGCAAAACGTATCAACAGCAGAACGCGCGATCGGGCCATTGCTGCCAACCCTCGAAGAGATCGAACAACTGTTAACAGCCAATCGAGGCAAAATGTTACATCTCGATTATCTCGTGAGAGTTCTGTGCGGACGATTAGAAGACCAACAAGAAGAAAGCGTTACTGTGGCGATCGCACAACTCCTTGAGCGAGGGGCTAGTCAAGGTCGATGGTCAGCCGTTCCAGACTCTCCTGATTGCTGGACGATCGATCTCAAAGATTTTCCTGATCTAGTTTCTACCCCTAAATCAGATAAGAGCAGGTCGCGTAAAAAATTAATCTCGCGCTTACCTCTCAATGAGAAATTAGACCAATACAACACACTAACTGAAGCTATTCTGGCTTGCTTGCAAAACAATGTCCCTAAGTCAATGAGTGTTAGTGAGATCTTGGACTGGTTTTATCCTGAAGGACTCTCTTTAGAAGAGCAACCCAAAGCCAAAGAAGCGATTAAGGATGTCATTATTAAGAAATGCGGCTTGCCTGGTTGTTGGAAGCGTGTAGAGACTGGGCGTTATGCTCTTAATCTACCCAAAACTAGAAAACGTAAGTCATGAATGCCGCGATCGCCTTGCTAACCCTCAAAGAAACTTAATGAAAAAACTCTTCAAAAGATGAAGGATTAATAATAATAATTAAAGAGTGTTGGGAATTTTCAGCTTTAGTTTGGCTTTTATCTAGGATAGAAACAATTACCCAAGCAAAGATAGTTTTTGAGACTGGAGGTTCCTATGATTAGCCACGCAGCAATGGGAATGCCTCTGACTGCCAATCCAGGGGATAGAATTGCTCAAGAACCTCAAACCCTTGAGGAAAAAGCTAAACAAGTCGCGGTAGATAAATACGATCTGACAGGTGCCCACATAAAAGTTCCCACCTATTTTATTGTGAAATATCCGAATGGGGAAACCAAGGCACTCCATCATGTCAGGGATGCCAAAAAAATTTCTGATGTCATCAGACAGATGCATTTGGAGGAAGAGTTAACGCAAGATAGTGCAATTGACCACAAATCCAATCTCAATGGTTTAATCCTCGTGTTGGCACTGTCGGGCCTTGCTTTGTTCTTGATGACATCCGCTATTATCATCGGCGTTTTTTAAGGTCAGGGTGAAATCTATTCAGTTTTTAGGCGATCGCGTCTTGTGAAAAAAAGTGCGATCGTTTTCTATTTAGCTCTGAGCTTCTCTAGTTTGGTGACTGGTGACTGGTGACTGGTGACTGGTGACTGGTGACTAGGATAACTTATTACGAGATCTCCCAATCACTAATCACTAATCACTAATCACTGATAACTGATAACTGATAACTGATAACTGATTACTGATTACTGACCACTGGTAACCTTTTTGAGGAAAGCTATCCATATATCCGGTGAATTAGAGTAGTAATCAATTTGCTCAACTTGGTAGTGATACAAATCAGTTCCCTTTGACAAAATCAAATAATCGCCCCGTTTAATCCCTTTTCCTTGTCCTGTTATATAGCCTCCACTGCCACTATCGCTGGGTTCAAAGATGTAGTCCTCTCCCCAAACAAATCGCCTATAATCATGGGTTTTAGGCTTTCGCTTGGCTACCCAAAAAAAGGTTTTTACTCTTAAACGACTGACAAAACTATCATACATAGCCAATTTTGATATGGCTTATTTGTATCTAGAAACAGGTTAACAAACTAGATTGACAATTAAATTACAATTTGTCTCTAATCTGGTATACTACATCACCCTAATTTCTAAACTTTTATTGCGTCGCTTCAACTCTCCAGTTAAATAGAGGATCTAGCATAGTAGTAGAAGTAAAGTAGCTCGCTAGGAGACATGAGCTATGAAGAACAATCTAGCAAGTAAACTCATCGCTAGCACTGCGATCGCAGGTTTAACACTCCTCGCAATCACAGCGAGTCCTCTACGTGCAGACAACTTGTCGAGAAACGCGACTTCGCCAACCAATTACCCGCCTTGTTGGAGGATAAACCCTTCATCTCAAATGTATCGACAACGCCAATACCCGATAGCACAATCCGGTTCAATGATGAATCGAGGTTGGCACAGAGGTAGCGATTGGGGATACAGGGGTCAGTATCACAGAATGTACAACCCCAACACGGTTGAAACTATCAGTGGAGAAGTCATCAGCATAGACAGCTTTACTCCGATGAGAGGGATGTCTCGTGGCGTACACCTCCAATTAAAAACAGGCAACGAGATCCTGGATGTTCATTTAGGCCCATCGTGGTACATCGATAACCAAGACATCAAGATTCAACCTAAAGACACAATTACAGTTAAAGGATCAAGAATTACCTTTGCTGGAAAACCTGCCCTAATTTCTAGCGAAATTAAGAAAGACGATGCCACCTTAGTGTTAAGAGATGCGAATGGAATTCCCTATTGGAGTGGATGGCGGTAATTTGAGTCAGTGGCCAACGAGTATGATGTTTTTATAGATGTTAATCTCATGCTTTTAAAGGATGAAGCAAAAAATAGCAGTCACCTTAGACGAAGAGCTAGTGGCTTTTTTGGATAGCGTCGCCGAGGGGAATCGCAGCGATTACCTTAACACACTTCTTACCCATCACCGAAAACAACTCCTAGAAGCTCAATTAATTGCAGCACTTCAAAGCGATGCTCAAGACCTAGACTACCAGCAAGAGGTAGCCGATTGGGATAGTATAGCGGCAGGCGGAATCGAAAGTGGTAAAGATGACTAATCCCCTCATTAACCCAAAGCAACATTCTCTTTTCCAGAAAATCGAACAAGTCCGCCGCCGTCGCGCTCAAGTACGGGATACGACCATTACTCTTGCTCATGGTAGCGGGGGGAAAGCAATGCGCGACCTGATAGATGATATCTTTGTGGGAAGCTTTGATAACCCTCTGTTAGCAGAATTAGAAGACCAGGCAAGGGTAAGTTTAGCAGAGTTAATTGCACAGGGCGATCGCTTGGCTTTCACGACCGATTCTTATGTGGTTGACCCCATCTTCTTCCCCGGTGGCGATATTGGTTCTCTGGCAGTACACGGAACAGTCAACGATTTAGCCGTCAGTGGCGCAAAACCTCTTTATCTGTCTTGCGGATTCATTCTCGAAGAAGGATTGCCTGTAGAAACGCTACGTCAAGTAGTCAAGCGGATGAAAGAAGCGGCCGATCGCGCTAACGTAAAAATCGTGACAGGAGACACTAAGGTAGTTCACCGAGGTTCAGCCGATAAACTGTTTATCAATACGACGGGAATTGGCGTAATTCGTTCTGGCGTTTCCATTTCGGCTCACAACCTCAAGCCAGGAGATAAAATTATCATCAATGGATATCTCGGCGATCACGGTGCGGCTATTTTGATTGCTCGTGGCGAATTAGCGCTTTCTACGCCCATTGAAAGTGACACTCAGCCTCTCAACAGTCTAGTTGATAATATTGTTGAAGTTTGCCCAGAAGTTCGAGCAATGCGGGATGCTACGCGCGGCGGACTCGCAACCGTACTCAATGAGTTTGCCCTCAGTTCTGACGTAGGAATACGCTTATATGAGTCTTCATTGCCTGTACGGGAAGAAGTTCAGGGCGTTTGCGAACTGTTGGGACTCGATCCTCTGTATTTAGCCAATGAAGGTAAGTTAGTCGTTGTTGTTCCGTCTGCCCATACTGAAACCGTTCTTGCTGCGATGAGAGCTAATTCTGCTGGAGAAAATGCCTGCATTGTCGGAGAAGTGATTGAGTCGCCCCCTGGAGTGGTTCTGATGCAAACCGTATTTGGCACGGAACGAATTGTAGATATGTTGGTAGGCGATCAATTTCCTAGAATTTGTTAAGATAATTTTTTTCTAATTTTGCTAACTATTCGGCATACATTTAATTTGAAAAGCTGCACTTTTGTCAAACTTTTAATAAGGGTAGCGTATTTCTTTTTACTATCAAAAAAATGATTAATATCCTGCAAAATTACTGTTAAACGTTTAAGAATATTTTGAGTACGATACTCGTCAAAAAAACTTTCTGAGAGAGGAGTTAATATTGGTTTTTTAATAACATTGAGAATACGTTCGAGATCATATTCTTTTGAATATCCTGCAATTTTATAGCAATTGAATTCTGGATCTAAATAATCGGATAGTCCGCCATTAACACTAGAAAAAACTTGGCAGCCGCAGGCCAGTGCTTCCATCGGTTGTAGCCCAAACCCTTCACTGACTCCCTGTAGTGCCCAGTATTCAGCCGAGTCGTAAAGATAGACTTTAGTCCGATTAAATAACGTTGCTAAATCTTCGACATAAGAATCAATTACTTTAACATTACATCGCTTCTGCAAGGCGGGAATTAATTTATGAATTAAATAATCAGAAGATTTTCGAGTCTGAACTAAAACATCAATATCTCGCTCAAGATTTAAATTATTAAATTCATCAGAGATTTGATTGGGTAAATAATAAATCAGTGAATTGGGCGATCGCTGTCCCCAATATCCTAAAGTATTTCGGCTAACAGTAATAATGGGAATGCTCGAAGGAATTGTAAATCGATAACCCGAACTGTGGGCATGGTAAACAACATTATAGTTCTTTAACTTGGCAGCAAGTTTAGCAATATCAAAGCCCCAACTAATGACAAAAATAACATCGTCTAAGTTCTTCTTTTTCAACAGATCTTCGAGAAAAAGCGTATTTTTTTCCCGTTGACGATAAGTGACAACATCAGCCTCACAAACTTGTTTAGCAAGACTCAGCGTTTTTAATTCTGCCCAAAGACCGCCGCAGGCAAATTTACCGCCAGTTCCAGGGACTAAAAAGTAAAGCTTTCTCATTAGTAAGTAGTTGCACAAAATAAATTATTTAGTTGAGAGAGAACAGGGAACAGGGAACAGGTAATAGCACGGAGAATGTGTAATTCATTTTGTTTAAACTCTTAATCTATATTGCTGATTTATTGATTAACTCCAATCTTGTTGTTCTTCATTTTGGCGACCTTGATAAATTTGACCTTTTGCATGAAGTTGGCGTGTTTTTTCAAAAAGTTCTTCTTCTGTTAATTGCCACTGTCTCAAAATTATCTCTAAGTCTCGTTGTATATCTCTCGCGCCTGGAAAATGACGGTAACGAATCCGTAATCTAGCCAGTTCTCCCAAATTATAGGGTTCGGGATTTTCTTGCAAAAGACGATTAACAATTTCTCGATCCTGTTTTTCTAGGGGATGCTTTTGGTCATTAGTCATTGAAGTCAGAGGGCAGAGGGCAGAGGGGAAAATAATTACGAATTACGAATTACGAATTACCAATCAATTGATGAAAGGATTTTAGATTTTGGATTTTGGATTAATTTTTCTTCTGCTCCCAATTACGAATTACGAACCGACGCGGACGCAGCGAAGCGGAGGAGCATCGACGAATTACGAATTACCAATCACCAATCACTTTAAATCGTTGATAACGACTTAGGGCAATGAGCGGAAAATATTGCTGATATAAATGGTATTTCAGATAGAAATGACCCGGAAAACCCGTTCCTGTAAACTGGGATTCGTCCCAAGTTCCATTAGATTGCTGGGTGGCTATAAGGTAATTAATACCGCGTTTGATCGCGTCTTTGTCAAACTTTCCTAGTACTTGGCCGGCTGCTAACAACCCCATTAAGGCCCAAGCGGTTTGAGAAGCCGTACTGACTCCTTTTCCTTTCAGGGTGGGATCGTCGTAGCTGCGGCAGGTTTCGCCCCATCCTCCATCAGAATTTTGACAACTGACTAACCAAGCTGCACCACGTTCGATTTGACTTTGGTGGGTTTGCGGGGCAATAACGGCTAAAGCAGTCAGCGCTCCACTGGTGCCATAGATATAGTTTACTCCCCAGCGACCAAACCAACTCCCATCGGCTTCTTGTTCTTTTTTGAGGTAGGCGATCGCACGTTCTATTCGATTTTCTTCCATTGTCAAATCACAAGAACCGAGCATTTCTAGGACTCGTGCAGTCACGTCTGCTGTATTGGGATCGATCATGGCTTTGAGATCGGCATAGGGAAGATAATTGAGCCAATTTTGATCGTTGTCAAGATCGAAAGCTCCCCAACCGCCTGCTTGGCACTGCATCGTCGCCATCCAAGCTACACAGCGATTGATAGCCGCTTGTTTGAGTCTTTCGTTGGGCAGTTTTACCGCGTTTAATGCCATAACGACGACGGCAGAATCGTCTAAATCGGGATAAAAACGATTCTCAAACTCAAACGCCCATCCACCAGGTTTTCCTTGTTTATTTTTGATTGCCCAATCCCCATAGGCCAAGATTTGCTTGTCGAGCAACCATTCTCCACCGCGAATGAGGGCAGGATGTTCGGAAGAGATACCCGATTCTACTAGGGCACGTAACACCCAAGCGGTATCCCACACGGGAGAAACGCACGCTTGTACGCGATAAGTCTGTTCTGTTTCAATGGCAAAATTATCGATTGCTTTGAGTCCTCGTTCGACAAAGGGATCGCCAGGATCGTAATTCAATGCTCGCAAGACTAAGAGTGAGTTCAACATAGCGGGAATAATTCCGCCCCAATCTCCGCTTACTTCTTGCCGCTCTAGTATCCATTTTTCGGCCGCATCGAGGCTTTGTTGACGTAGAGGGACTAAATTCAAATTTTCTGCGAGTTTAAAGGCGCGATCGAGCCAAATAAAAGCATCTGTCCAATCACCTTTCGTCGGTAACTCGTATTTAACATTCTCTATGCCCTCAGCATACAATTCGTCTAGATTAATGGCGGGATCGGTGAGAAAAATCGGCTTTTTGTCGAAAACAATCAGTAAGGGAACCGTGCTACTCCTCGCCCAACTGGACATTTCGTAGATAGTGAAGGGGAAGTTTTCGGGGAGCAAGATAATCCAGGGGGGAATAGAGGGGATTCCGCGCCAGTCATAACAGCCAATTAAGGCCAAGTGCATCTTGGTAAAAATTCGGGTTTTGCTAATTCCGCCTTGTTTGAGGATAAAGTCTTTGGCACGTAATAAGGCGCGATCGCTCTGGGGAACTCCCAATAGTTTTAAGGCCATGTAAGCTTCGACTGACGTACTGAGATCCCCGCCATCCCCATAAAAGAGTTCCCAACTCCCATTTTCTCGCTGTTGAGAGCGCAGATAAGCTTCAGCTTTGTGTAAGGGGCGATCGCGATCAGTTCCCCAAATTTTATGCAGCAAGATAACTTCTGAGGTGATTGTGACGTTGGATTCTAATTCGGCCCACCAGTATCCCTCTCGATTTTGAGTCGAAAGGAAATAATTTTGGCTAGCTGTAATGGCTTGGCTGACGCGATCGGCTGTTTCGGTTCCCCCACTTTGAGTTATCCTGTCTTGCGTTTGCATATAGTCCCGTTCAATCTCACTATTCGTATAAGGTAGCAGGTTCGCTGAATTTGTTCCCAGCAGATATGATTTGTCTCACGCAGAGGAGCCAGTGCGTTGGGCGGGTTTCCCGACTTGAAGCAACTGGCGTTCGCTCCAGGCGCAGAGAAGATCGCCAAGAAATTGTCAAAGTTGTTAGATCAATTATTTATATCAATCCAAGATTTTGCTCGCTCTACAGCTTTTTGCCAAGTGGCATAATTATCCTGTGCTTGGATAGTTCCCTCTCCAGGTTCAAAAAGGCGATCTATCTGGCGATCAGCAATTAATTGAGTATAATTTTCCCAGAAACCAGAGGTTAAACCTGCGCCAAAAGCAGCCCCTTGAGCGGTTGCATCGCGGATAACTGGACGTTCTACGGGAATACCGAGCGCATCGGCTTGAAATTGCATTAAAAAGTCATTATCAGACGCGCCACCATCGACTTTGAGAAGAGAGACGGCTTTACCACAGTCTTGCTCGATCGCTACGATAACTTCTTTGACTTGATAAGCGATCGCTTCTAAAACTGATCTCACCAGATGTTCGCGTTTGACACCGCCTGTAATGCCTAAAAACGCTCCTCTCGCATTCATATCCCAATGAGGTGCGCCTAAACCGCTAAAAGCCGGAACAAAGTAAACGCCTTTCGTATCGCTAACCTGACGTGCTAGGAAATCGGTTTCTAATGCAGTATGAATCAATTGCAAGCCATCTCGCAACCACTGTATGCAAGCTCCCGTGGTAAAAATTGACCCTTCTAGAGCGTAATTCGTCGGGGTTTCCGGTTGCGTCCAAGCAATGGTGGAGAGGAGTT
>CAYTUO010000036.1:0-6408 GCA_964441015.1 uncultured Pleurocapsa sp. | reverse complement strand
GATCGCGTTATGGTATTCCCTGTATGAGCGACCAAAAAACACCCCGTCCCGTAAGTGCATTTTAATAGACCGGGGCGATCGCATCCATGAGCGAATAAAGCCGCTTGTTGATCGCCAAAAATAGCAGTAATGGGAATTTCTCTAGTAAATAAGTCTGGATCGGTTTTGCCAAATAGACTCATACTAGGTTGAATTTGAGGCAAAATTTGCGACGGAATTTTAAACAAGTCCAGTAAAGTATCGTCCCAGGTTAATGTTTCTAAATTCATTAACATTGTGCGGCTGGCATTACTAGAATCCGTAGCATGGACTTTTCTACCCGTTAAATTCCAAAGAATCCAACTATCAATTGTCCCCGCTAAAATATTGCTTAGATTAATCTGAGAATTTTCCTGCTTTATCCAATCCAATAACCACGCTAATTTTGTGGCTGAAAAATAGGCATCTATCACTAATCCCGTGCGTTTTTGAACCTCTTCTGTATATCCTTTCTCTCTTAACTGATGGCAGCTTGGGGCAGTGCGGCGATCTTGCCAGACAATCGCATTGTGTAGCGGTTTTCCCGTCGTTTTATCCCACAATAAGCAGGTTTCTCGCTGTACTGTCAAACCAATTGCAGCAATTTCTGAAACCGAAATCCCTGAATCTTTTATAACTTGTTTAATAACTGTACAAGTATCTTGCCAAATTTCGATAGGGTCGTGTTCTACCCAGCCCGGTTGAGGATAATATTGAGTCAATTCTTGATAACTTTGACCCACAATCGCACCCCGTTTGTTGAAGAGAATCGCACGATTTCCCGTCGTACCAAGATCGAGTGCCAGAATATATTGAGGGGTGTTGATGGTCATAGATTAGAGCGAGCGATCGGTTAATAGAAATTATTATCTGATACTCTCGCGTCTTTCTGTGAGTGCTAAGTATGCGGGTATTACAGCGATTTGCAAGCGATCGCAACATCACCCCCCTTGGTTAGCCAAAATTTGAGGAGTTGCCAAAGGTGAACGGGTAAAAAATTCTAAAGCTACTCCGCCACGGTTGAAATTCAGTGCCAAGGTAACCGTTCAGATCGTTTCACATACACCGTAGGAAAGTCGATGATGAACAGGGAACTTAGAGCAATTATTGAATATTTCAAAGTATTGGCTCAGCAGTCCCGCTGGAGTTCAGTTGTGGGCTGTATTGGCGATTTGCAGTCAGAGCGACACTCGCAGGAGATTTTAATCTTGTCGGCAGAGGGAGTCGATCCTACTTCCTTTAAGCGGTGGATAGAGACGACTTTAAACCGAGAATTGCCCTGTTTAGGTCTAGAAACTATCAAAGAGCCATTTTATATTAGTTGAGCGATCGCGTTTTATTATCCCTCAAAGAATTAAATGAATTGCTATTGCCAAACGACTTGCGATCGCTGGTGTAAAACTAAACCATACACGGCTTCAGTCTGCTGTGCCAGCTTATCCCAGCTAAAACGAGATTTTAAATCTTCATAAGCATTATCAATGAGCCACTGTGCATAGCCTGGATTTTTCAAGACTTCCAGAATTCCCCAAGCCAGAGAGTCGGCATTATTCGTATAAGTTACGATTCCTGTTTTCGTGTGTCGTACTACCTCTGGAAACCCTCCTGTATCGGATACCACGACGGGAACTCTAGCCGCAAAGCTTTCTAGGGCAACAATGCCAAACGGTTCGTACAGGCTGGGAAAGACAGCGCAATCGGCAACTGTTTGGAACTTATTCAAATCCTCATCGGGCATAAAGCCGGTAAAGTAGCAATGGTTCCAGATTCCCAGGTTCCAGGCTTGCTCTTTGAGTTTATCGGTATTGCCGCCGCCGACGATCGCGAACTTGACATAGCCGTTCATCTCCCCAATCACTTTAGGGGCAGCATTTAACAGGACTGAAATCCCTTTTTCATAAGCCATCCGGCCAACATAGTAGACGATTTTTTCCGCATCCTCAGCATAGCGACGGCGGAAAGCGTGGTAATCAAAGTTAGGATCGCGGCGCTTTTTCTCGGCGCGGATGCCGTTGTAAACGACATCAACTTTATCCCAAGGGGTGCCCAAGGCCCGTTGCAGTTCCTGGCGCATATAGCTGCTACAGACGATAACGCGCCAAGCATTGTAGGCGAGGCTACCTTCTTTGCTGGTAATGTAGCGCTGAGTATCGGTATAAATGCCGTTGTAGCGACCGTATTCAGTGGCGTGGAAGGTAGCAACCAGAGGAAGCTTGAAATGGTGCTTGAGAGCGATCGCGGCATCTCCCACTAACCAATCATGGGCATGAATAATATCGAAGGGCCCTTCTTCGGAAATCAGCTTGCCCCCATAATAGCCCATGCTATCGTTCATGTTGACAACCCAGTGGAAGAAGTCATTACCGGGTGCCACGGGAACTCGGTGAACGCGAACGCCTTCTACTTCTTCGTAACCGGGCGCTTCGCCAAACTCCACCGTAATTAAATGCACCTCATGTCCCAATTTCACCAGTTCTGGGTATAGTTCCGCTACATGACGCGCGATCCCGCCAACAATACGCGGGGGAAACTCCCAAGTAAGCACCAGAATCCTCATCTGCCCCAATCCTCAAAGCTGCAAATATCCATCCAAATTTACATATTTCTCCAACTTTTTCAACAGTTCTCCTCGCGATCGTTGTTACCATACAGGATCAGTGTAAAGATGAATCGTCAAGTGTTTTGTCCCTGCCGGAACAGAGCTAATACACGCACAAATAGGCATTCCGCCTTCTAGTTCGACCTCGCAAGCGTGACAAGAACCCATCAGACACCCCGTAGGAATAAAAACACCTGCGCGTTCGGCTACGGCTAACAGAGGTTCTCCTGGCTTGGCTTCTATGGTAATATCGTCCGGTAAAAAGCGAATATTGACTGTCATTCGGGTAAGATTGGCTTTAAATCTAAATGTTCGTCAACTAAGTCGGCGATCGCATCGAGAATGGCTTCTCTTTGTTCTCGATAGTTAGCAATTCCCGTCGGGAGAGAGGAAAGTCCTCGTCGCTGTCTGAGGTAGTTCAACCAGGCGCGCCGCCAAGGCCCGTTGTCAAATAAGCCATGCAGATAGCAACCCCAAACGGTTTGAAAATCATTAACCATTCCCAAATTAGCATCGTTGAACATCGGGTAATGAGTTGGTTTCAACGGTTTCTTAGGGGGTTCGACAATTCGGGTCATTCCCTGATGAATTTCATAACCGATAATCGGCAAACCCGACTGGGGATAGTTAGAAATGACTTGTCGCTGACGGGCCGTTTTCTCAGCAGTAATCATGGTCTTGATCGGCAAGAGATTTAATCCTGGGCATTCGTCCTCTTCGCTTTCAATTCGGTCTGGATCGAGGACGAGTTCTCCTAGCATCTGGAAACCGCCACAAATCCCTAAAACAATTCCGCCTGCTGTTGCATAATCTCGAATCTTATTTGCCATGCCGCTCTCGTTCAAGGCAATTAGGTCGGCGATCGTCGTCTTGGAACCGGGAATAATCACTGCATCGGGATGTCCTAGAGATTCGTAGAGGTTGACGTATTTAATAGAAACCGTCGGTTCGGAATCTAAGGGGTCAAAATCGGTAAAGTTAGAAATGCGAGGCAGGCGAACGATCGCAATCTTAACTTCTGAATTGGGTTTGTGGGAACGTTGCTCGAATAAATCCAGCGAATCTTCTGAGGGAAACATCAGATCTTGCCAGGGGATTGTTCCCACGACAGGAATTCCGGTTCGTTGTTCCAACCAGGCAATACCGGGGTCTAAAATTGATTTAATCCCACGAAACTTATTGATGACAATCCCTTTGATCAAAGCGCGTTCGTCTGGTTCGAGCAATTCAAGGGTGCCAACGACGTGAGCAAAGGCTCCGCCGCGATCGATATCGACTACTAATAAGGTAGGGGCATTCAAGTACTTAGCTACCCGCATATTGGTGAGATCGCGGTGTTTGAGATTAATTTCTGCCGGACTTCCAGCCCCTTCGCACACCACTAAGTCGAATTCTGCGGCTAATTTGCTCAGAGAAGAGGTAATGGCTTCCCATCCGCGCTCGAAGTAATGCGCGTAATAGTCTGTGGCAGAAGTCTTTCCCAGGGCTTTGCCGGTCATAATCACCTGGGAAGTCATATTTCCTTGAGGTTTGAGCAAAATTGGGTTCATTTCCACCCTTGGGGTCGTTCCCGCCGCCCACGCTTGTACAGCTTGAGCATAGCCAATTTCTCCCCCAGTCGCAGTCACGTAGGCATTGAGTGCCATATTTTGCCCTTTAAAGGGGGTTACGTGCCAACCTCGTCGGGAAAGTATGCGACATAGGGCAGCCGTGAGGAAGGATTTTCCTGCGTGGGAGGTTGTCCCCACCACCATGATTGCTTTCATTCATCCATCCGCGCTCGAATTTATTTCCTATCTACTATTGTCGGCTTCAGACCCTAGAAAGACAAGCGCAAGCAACGATTGAAGGTATTTAACAGGCGGTCTAACCAAGAGGGGCTTGGCAACACTGGGCCTTGTTTTTTGTAGGTTTCTACTAACTGTCGTCCCAAAGGCGTGAGGCGAAAGCTATCGGTAATGCCTTGACCGTCTACTTCTCGCCGCAGTAAACCCACGCTAATCAACCAGATGAGATCGCTTTCCGTGCGACGTTCCGAGAGAGGTTTTTGGGTGTAGCCCTGCTGTACGCCATTTTGAAGCGCGATCGCGCTAAGTGGTACGCTTTGATTTTGCATGGCAACGAACAAAGTTAGCCCAAAAGGCGAACAACAGAACGCCCGTTCTGCACGCTTGAGCGTAGGATTTGCAGATTGAATTAAGAGAATTTCTTTGGTAAAAGCCATCTTGAGCGCTCTTTTTTGACTAGATGAGAGTTGTTACCAACTATTGTAAAGTTTTATTATCGAAAACAACCCACTTGAGTTGAGGTTTAGTTAAAGTTATGGCTCTATCAGTTGGCACAATGGCACCAAGCTTTACCACAGTTGACGATGAGGGCAAAACGGTTTCCCTGTCAGATTTCAAGGGTAAAGTGGTAGTTCTGTATTTTTACCCCAAAGATGATACGCCTGGCTGCACCAAAGAAGCGCAAAGCTTCCGCGATAATTACGAGCAGTACCAGGATAAAGATATGGTGGTGTTAGGTGTCAGTATGGACGATCGCGATTCCCACCAAGCTTTTAAAGAAAAATACGGTTTGCCCTTCCAACTTCTCGTCGATAGCGATGGCGCAATTACCAAAGCTTACGATGTCGAAGGAGGCGGCTACTCTAAGCGCGTCACCTATATTATCGACGGCGAGGGCAAAATTAGTTACGTTGACGAGAAAGTCAAAACCGATACCCACGCGCAAGACATTTTATCGGCTGTTGGCTCTTAGCTAAACTGGTAACAGTGGTCAGTAATCAGTAATCAGTAATCAGTTACCATTAATTCCTCTATTTATCAGGATTTTGCCGGTTGATGACTGGTTAGTTATTTCTGCCAAGCTGCACTGGTTGAATTAATAATTTCAACTAACCCTCTCTGTGTTGGAGAGGGTATTTGTTTTTCTCTGTGACCTCATTTTTTCAAGAAGTAATCAGGATATCCTGGTTACTTAGCAGAGGATGCACAAGACCATCTCCTAACTTTGCTACCTGAACTTGAGCCGAGCCGCCAACACCATCAACATCAAAGAACAAATCACCTGTGATTGAATTGTAGATGAAGCGATCGTTGGCATCAACGGCTGTTGTCCCCAGAACAAAGGCATCCTCTGATAACGTCACATCGAATGAAGGAGTCCCATAGGGTTGAGAAGGTAGTCCACCGCCAAAAGCCTTAGCAGAAACAACGATCGCATCACCTAAGAAGCCATAGTATCCACTACTCGTCTGAAAATCTATAATGGTGTCAACGCCAGTACCGGGTCTTGGTCCTAAAACAAAGCGATCACTCCCACCACCACCTGTGAGAATGTCGTTCCCAACACCACCAAACAATTGATCGCTTCCATCCCCACCGAGGAGAGTATCATTGCCAAATCCACCGCTCAGCGTATCATTGCCAGTATCACCCCAAAGATAATCATCGCTACCGGAAAAGACTGAAGTATTACCAAAATCACCAAAAAGCAGATCATTACCTGCTCCACCTGACAGGGTGTCGTTACCACTGTCCCCATTCAGCGTGTCGTTTCCTAATCCACCGTTGAGGATGTCGTTCCCATCTCCACCGTTCAGATTATCATTACCCGACAAGCCAGAAATTGAGTCATCGCCACCCAATCCATAGATGGTATCATCTACTAAGTCGTTGCCAACAAGGGTATCGTTTTTTTCAGTGCCGTAAATTGGCTGAGTCATGGGCCAATCATTGGAAATAATCGGAAGATTAGGAATTTTTAGGATAGACATAGTTAGTTCTCCT
>CAYTUO010000035.1:0-18247 GCA_964441015.1 uncultured Pleurocapsa sp. | reverse complement strand
AAGGTGAGAAGGTGATTGGTAACTGGTAACTGGTAACTGTCCCCACACTCCCCTCTCCCTCTCTCATACCTGACTGTGTGCTGTCAAATCGATCTCCAGACCTTCTCTAGCTAAAATGCTGTTGGGAAAAGCTGAAGTCGCTTGCTCTCCCAGGCGATCCAAGAAAGTATCGTCGTGAGAGGGATCGTGATGAAATAGAACTAGCTGTTTGACTTGAGCCGCTTTGGCGATTTTGATCGCTTCTTGCCAAGTAGAATGACCCCAGCCAACTTTACTACATTTTTCGTCATAATATTCTTCGTCGGTGTAAGTCGTATCGATGATGACAACATCAGCTTGGTGAGAGAGTCGCAGGACGTTTTCGTCGAGGCGATCGGGGAAATGTTCTGTATCGGTAATATAACAGGCTGACAGTCCGCGCCAATTAACACGATAGCCTACGGCTTCTCCAGGATGATTGAGTCTGGCGGTTTCAATCGTAACCTCGCCTAGTTTTACTGTATCGCCAATTTCAATGTCGTAAAACTGTAAATTGGCTTGCATGATTTGTAGGGGCACGGGAAAATTGGGGTGGAGCATCTGATCGTGGAGGCGCTGTTTGATTGTTGCTCCATTGGGGGAGGGCAGCGCATAGATGCTGAAGCGATTGCCTTTGACAAAAGCTGGTACGAAGAATGGAAATCCTTGGATGTGATCCCAGTGGGAGTGAGTAAAAAATAGATGAGCTTGCACGGGCATTTCAGATACCATAGATTCCCCTAAAATCCGCAATCCCGTCCCGCCATCAAAAATGAGACGTTCCCCGTTAACTCGCATTTCCACGCAAGACGTATTGCCACCATACCGAACTGTATGGGTTCCTGGACAAGGGATGCTTCCCCTAACACCCCAGAATTTGATTTGAAATCGATTTGGCATTCTCGGTCTTCAATTTAGATTCGCTAGATTGTGGAGCAGTTCATTAGCTAGACTAGCAACTCCAGTCTGTTGATGTCTCAGGATTAGCTCAATATTAAGCTGCGATCTCCATCACAGCAGTAGTTGTCAAGTCGGTCAATTGTTTTTGTAACATAATTTGATATTGTGTTGTAACTCTTAATAAAAACTGGCTGAATTACTCGTCTAGTCCTTGGTAGACTGAATTTTAGCTTTGTAAAAGAGTTCTGAAGTTAGAATTCTCAAATAAACTCTATAGACAACTATAGGGGATTAAAACATTGCCAGGTTATCAAACAGGCACAGCCAAGAAAAAAACTATTAACAAGCTATGGTAAATACCCTCAAAAAACCAGAATTTGAAGAACTTCGCCCAGGCATCAAAGTTCCTGCCAAAGAAACCATCCTTACGCCTCGGTTTTATACGACTGATTTTGAAGCGATGGCGCAGATGGATATCTCTGTCAATGAGGACGAGTTGAAAGCGATCCTAGAAGAATTTCGCGTCGACTACAACCGCCATCACTTTGTTCGAGATGAAGAGTTTAATCAATCCTGGGATCGGATCGATGGGGAAACTCGCCGCTTGTTTGTTGAGTTTTTGGAGCGCTCTTGTACGGCGGAATTTTCCGGTTTCTTGCTCTACAAAGAATTAGGACGGCGGTTAAGGGATAAAAGTCCCGTCTTGGCAGAGTGTTTTATGCTGATGTCGCGCGATGAAGCTCGTCATGCTGGCTTCTTAAATAAAGCGATGTCGGATTTTAATCTTTCCCTGGATTTGGGATTTTTGACCAAAAATCATCAGTACACTTTCTTTAAGCCTAAATTTATCTTCTATGCGACTTACCTGTCTGAAAAGATTGGTTACTGGCGCTATATCACCATTTATCGTCACCTAGAGCAGCATCCAGAGAATCGGATTTATCCTATCTTCCGCTTCTTTGAAAATTGGTGTCAGGATGAAAATCGCCACGGAGATTTCTTCGACGCGATCATGAAAGCACAGCCGGACATTTTGAATGATTGGAAGGCGAGACTGTGGTGTCGTTTCTTCCTGCTGTCGGTATTTGCGACTATGTATCTCAATGACATCCAGCGTGCTGATTTCTATGCTTCGATCGGTTTGGAAGCTCGGTCATATGATAAATACGTGATTGAGAAAACCAACGAAACAGCAGGACGAGTCTTCCCAGTCGTTTTAGATGTAGAGAATCCAGAATTTTACGATCGCTTGGAGATTTGTATTAAGAATAACGAACAGTTGCGGGCGATCGATGATTCCAATAGTCCTAAGTTCTTAAAACTGTTACGCAAACTGCCTTTGTTTGTTTCTAATGGCTGGCAATTCCTGAAGTTGTATTTAATCAAACCCATTCGGGTTGACCACCTAGAGGGAACTGTACGCTAGTTAATCATGATAGTTCAGTTATTGGGGTTCTGTACTCAGCAGAACCTTTTTTGTTCACTAATACATCTCTAAGAAGAATTAGGGCGATCGCTACGAGAGAAACAGGAGTTAACCTCAAACAATACTAAGGCAACTAATTGCGATCGCCAGGGAGAGAAATCGCGATGAACACTCAGCTACAACCTATCAAAATCCTTTACGAACAGGATTTTTATCTCTGGATACAAGCGACTGCTCAACTCTTGCGAGAGGGAAAATTAAGCGAGTTGGATCTCCCAAACCTGATTGAAGAAATTGAAGCGATGGGAAGAAGCGAAAAACGAGAGTTAAAAAGTCGCTTAGTCGTGCTGTTGATGCATTTGCTCAAGTGGAAATACCAACCTGGATACCGCAGTGAAAGTTGGCGAAGTACCATCAGCGAACAGCGTATTAGTATAGAAGCGGTGTTAGAAGACAGTCCTAGTCTCAAGCCGTTTTTACCTGAAGTGTTTGACGATTGCTATCAAAAAGCGCGTCAGAAAGCAGCTAATGAAACAGGACTACGACTGGATATTTTCCCCAGCGAATCGCCTTTCGGCCTCGAAGAAACCCTCAATCCAAGCTACTTGCCTCAATTGTGAACACAATTGTGATCCTATTTAAATAATTTCAATCGATCCCCCCAAGGCTTTAAACTAAATTAGTCGAATGTGTTGAAGTTGAATTAATAGTATAAGCTGTGCGAAAAATTATCATTGCTGGTAACTGGAAAATGTACAAAACTCAAGAAGAGTCTCTGGAGTTTGTACAAGCATTTAAATCGAAAGTAGAAGAAACAGACGAAGCGAGAGAACTTGTTCTGTGCGCTCCCTTTACAGCTTTGGGAGTCATGTCCAAAAATCTACACGGTAGTCGAATCCGGTTAGGCGCACAAAATGTCCATTGGGCAGATGTAGGTGCTTACACGGGCGAGATTGCCGGGGAGATGCTGACCGAACTCGGCGTAAACTACGTTATCATCGGCCACAGCGAACGCCGTCAATATTTTGGAGAAACGGACGAAACAGTAAATTTACGCCTGAAAGCGGCTCAAAAACATGGTCTAATACCGATTCTCTGTGTAGGCGAAACGAAAGCACAACGCGATGCAGGCGAAACAGAAAATATTATTATCAATCAATTGAAAAAAGACTTAGTAGAAATCGATCAAAAGAATTTGGTCATTGCTTACGAACCCATCTGGGCAATCGGTACGGGGGACACTTGCGAATCAACAGAAGCCAATCGTGTTATTGGTTTGATTCGCGCTCAACTGACCAATCCCGATGTCACCATTCAGTATGGCGGTTCGGTTAAACCTGATAACATTGACGAAATTATGGCGCAACCGGAAATTGATGGGGTTTTGGTAGGCGGTGCTAGTTTAGAGCCTAGTGGTTTTGCGAGAATTGTAAATTATCAATAGCGATCGCGTCTCTGTCTGGAGGGGAGATATTTCCCTCCAAAACCCCAATCGTAGCGTTCTATGAGACTGATTACTGATTGCTAATGACTGAGACTATCGCCCAAATAGCAGCAGCAGTGACAAACGGCATGACACCCAAAATGAAGAGAAGCATTGGAGTTGACAGAGGTTTTCCGCCATATTTATCTGAAGAATTTGAGGGTTTCTCGATCTTGGTCATTGGTTCCTCTCGCGAACTGATGAGAAAGTTATTTTTTATTTAATACCAAAGCGGAGAAAGAATTTTCCAAGCGTTAATGAAGTTTCCTTGCATGAGGGCAGCAATGCCATTTAATGCCTTAATTTCTGGGACATCGGGTTGAAGGGCCAAAGCCGGTTGAAGGGCTTGTTGTGCGGCTTTGGGTTGCCAGTCATAGAGATAGACAAAGGCGAGGTAGGCATGAGCGTAGGCATTATTGGGGTCGAGTTGAATGAGACTTTTCAAAGCCGCGATCGCGCCTGGTGCATCTTCTTGCAAGACTCTGGCTAAAACCAACCCATAAGTCCAGTCTAATTTTTTGTGTACAATTGTACACATTTTGCTTAAACGATACTCTAACGTCTGTGCGGTTTGCTCTAAATAGTCTTGAACGGGGTCATATTGGTTGAGGCGAGCAACCTGTTCAAAAACTGGGTCTAACCCTTCGACTCCTTTAGCTAAATTTAAAGCTAGCCTTCTCAATTGCGTGACCCAATCTAATTGGGGTGCAGGGACGGCGGACGCATGGGGGTCAATGGTGAGGCTTACTGGGGGAACGATTAACGGATAGGTTTCTCCGGTGCGACGATTGAGATAGGTAGCTGTGAGGGTGTAGGTTCCGGGGATAACGTCTGCATCAGGAAGCATGGCAGTTTGTTCGATCGCACGAAAAGCCTGATTTGGATTCCCTGCCGTCAATAAAGTTCCCATACCAATACCGCGATCGTGCAGCCAAAAAGACTTGGCGTTAGATTGAGAACTTTCTTTTGCTGTCCAAGTCTCTAACACGAGACCCGATTCTAATTGCTCCCAGGAACCCGACCACTCGTAAGTAACGGGAACAGGAAGACCAGGGGGAACTTTTGTCGGAACGATGACGCGATCTAAGCGGACTTTTTCTCGGATTTGAGCGAGGGGTTGGACGGTAACAGAAGGAATCTGACGGTGATATAGCTTGAGAGTAGTCTTGTCCGGTAGTTGCCAACTTTTTTGCAGACGAAAAGCTGAATTGCGATCGAGGTTATTGGCGAGGGTTAATTGTGCTTCTCTTGCCATGCCATTGTCGCCTGTTTTTGTCAGCAACCAATCGAGCGATCGCGCGTCCTGCTTTACTTGTTCTTCCGTCGAACCGAGTTCCCGCCCGTATACCTGACGGTTTTTTAGACCTCCAAAATAGTTGAGCGTATCGTGATTAATTGAATCAAGACTGGGAATTACCCCCAAAGTCGCTCGCAGGTAAGGAGTTTTTTGGATAATTTCTTCGATAACTTGGGCATTGGGGACTTCTGCCCCCAGATAGGGATAGCGTAAACCGCCTGGACTCAACGCTTGAGCCATTCCTCCCATCCCTGGAATCGGGAACAATTTACCGCCCAGTGTCATAATAGCCACTCCTACCGTCAGCCAACGAACGATTTGCCAGCGTCCTCGCCAAAGCATCAAGCAATAGGCTAAAAATACGCCTAAAATCGGCAAATAGGGCATAATATAGCGGGGATCTTTGTTGAAGATGGCAGAACAGATCAGGTAAGCGCTAATCAAATAAAGAGCTAACCAGGCGATACCCCTCCTTGCTTTTTTGCGATCTAACTCCCCAGGAAATCGCCCTAAAAGATGCAACAGCAAACCCACTAAGGGAACAATCAGTAATCCCCAAGAAATTGCTCTCGGCAAATCCTGCCAGTAGTACGTCCAGGCGGCGATCGTATTGAGGGCGGGATCTCCTTCTAGAGTGGCAGGAATCGCATTTGAGTTTTGCGCGGTACTAAAGAGATAAATCCAGTTAGTGCGGTACCAAGGGCCCCAAATAAGCAGAGAAACCCAAAAACTGGCGATTAATTGGGCAATTCTTCCCCATTTTCGCTGCCATAGATAACTCATCCCTAACCAAAGCAGAGGCGCAACCAGAAAAAACATCACACTCTGTTTAGTCAATAAAGCTAAGCCCCAACTCATGCCGAAAAGTATCGCCCACAGCCACTTTCCTAACGGTGTTTTCCGACTTCGCCAGAGGGTAAGACAGCAGAAAGAGGCGGCAGTAAAGGTCATCAAGGGAGTATCGATGAGATACTGAAGTCGTACTTCAGACAGTCTTGGAAACAAAACGCACAAACCAGCGGCCCACACGCCCACTTGCGGACTAAAAAGGGTTTTAGCAATGCCGTAGACAGAAACGAGCAAAATCGCGCTGTAGAGTAAATTAACTAGGAGTGCGCGATCGCTCCCCGTTCCCAAGACTTGTTGAAAGGGTACGCTCAGAATATAAGTCAGGGGCGGATATTTATTAGAAAGCATCCAAAAGCTTCGCCACCATTGCCCATCCAAGAACTGAGGATTTTCTAGGGCGTATAGATATTTCAGGGAATGGGTGAGGTGGTTGCTTTGATCCCAAGCAGGGACGGAACGATCTAAAGCCAGCCAGAGGCGATCGCACAAGTTACTGACTAACCAAATAATTCCCAGAATTTTTATTGCTTGAGAATGGGTTAGCTTCACTTGGTCTTTTGACATGAGAGTATAGTGTAAGCTTACCCCGCTCTAAAGAGACGGGGCTTCCGCACTAGCCTTTAGCTCACTCAAAGAGCAAGCCAGTACTGCGCGTTCGAGACCACTTACAGAGCCTCCAAGAAGAGAAATCACGTTTGCGGCATTGAAATCAGCGTCGCCATGCCAAGAACAATTGCCACACTTAAAAACCTTGTCCGACCTCAAGCCAATATGCAAACATCGATGGCAGGTTTGACTTGTATATGCAGGTGGCACGGCTATCACTTCTACTCCCGTTGCAACTCCTTTGTACTCAAGAAATTGTCTTAACTGGTAGAATGCCCAAGAATTGGAACGTCTACGTTCTGTCTTGTTTCTAGGCTTTTGATTGGTTCGTTCTCTTATGCCTGTTAAATCTTCAATAGCAACCAGAGCGTTTCTAGTTTTTGCCTCAGCCACAATAGTCTTGCTGATTGTATGATTCATCCAAGTCTGATACCTACGCTCTTTGCCCGACAGCCGTTTCAATGCGCGTTTTGCACCTTTTGTGCCTTTCTTTTGCAAAGAAGCTCTAACTCGGTTAAACCTATCTCTAGTTTTGGTTATTTGTTTTCCATCCCATTTATCCCCGTTAGAGGTTATTGCTATATCCCGTCTTCCAAAGTCAACACCAATCACTTTGCTGGACTTAATCGGAGTTGGAGCATCCTCTGTCAGCTGAATATGCAAGTAGAACAAACCATCCCTGTGTTTGCACAATTGGGCGCTAGTTGGTTTTTTGTCCTTAAGTTTACCTATTTGGTAATTAGCAACTTGAAGGGGTATATGTTCCCGTCCGCCAATCAAAGTCAAGCTAGCACTCCAATCTTTCTCTCGAAAATCAAAGATTCGCGCATCGTAATCAGCACTAGTTGGCTTAAATGCTTTAACAGGCTTACCCTTTACTTTCGCGGTCTTACGATTAGCTCCGACTCTGGCACAAACTCTAACTGCCAAATTAGCAGACAAACCAAACATAGAGCGCAGATCTTGATAAACCAAGTTTTGAATCGTTGTCTTGCTGGTTATCTGTGGCTTAATCTGCTTATTGGCATAATTGCAAGCATCAGCGAATGCCTTCAATGTTGCCTCGATTTGGACAACTTGTTGAGGAGTCGGTTGAAGTTTGCAAACCAGTGTCAGAGTTTGTTTCATGAGAGTATCATATCACATATGACGGCGAATCTATTCGCCAACCGCCGCGTTTCCTCCCCGCTTTAAAAAGACGGGGCTTCCACGCGGCTTGCTGCTCTCGGTGACAATCTTACTCACTCTATCAAAACATGAAAAAATATAACTTTTTAGTTTTGTCGGGCTTTATTGTTATTGAAACTATTTTTTTACAACCCAAATTTAAGACATTCAATCAAGCTTTTTCTGCCTCTAAATTAGAAGAAACTCTATCATCCTTTAAGGCAAACAAAAACTTAGATATTGTTGGTCAATTTAACGAGCAAATAATAGCTGAGGAAATGGCTGATCGCTACCTCAAAAAAATCCCGATCCCAAGTCTTCCTACTCATTTAACCCTAGAGCAAGCTTTACAAATTCAAGACAAGTTTATTCAGCTTCTGGTTCCAAGTTATGGCAAAATCGTTGGCTATAAAGCTGGATTGACGAATAAAGAAGTACAAGCCAAGTTTAAGATTGATCGCCCAATTGCCGGCGTATTGCTAGAAAAAATGTTAGTCAAAAGTGGAGCGATCGTCTCAGCAAACTTTGGCACTCGACCTATACTAGAAGGGGATTTAATGGTTAGAGTCGGCAGTGAAAAAATTAATACCGCCCAAACAACAAAAGAAGCGTTAGCTGCCTTAGATGCTGTTATTCCTTTTCTAGAATTACCGGATTTAGTTTATGCAGAAAATGTCAAATTGACGGCTCCTGCGATAGTAGCCATTAATGTTGGAGCTAGATTAGGAATTATGGGAGATCCTGTTCCTTTAACTAATCTTGATGAATGGCAAGAAAGATTGGGAAAAATAAAGCTAATTATTCTGGATGAATCTGGCGCTGAATTAGCGGTTGGTGAGAGTAAAGCCTTGTTAGGAGATCCCTTAAAAGTTGTACTTTGGTTGCGAGACGATCTACAAGCGCGAGGGAAGTCTTTGAAAAAAGGAGATTTATTATCTTTAGGAACAATTACACCAGGCATTCCTGTTAAGTCAGGAATGAAAATTCGTGCTAGGTATTTGGAGTTAGATGAGGATAATTCAAGAGAAATTGTTGTTAAGTTTGAATAAAATAGTGCTATCATCCATCCAGAGCTTCTAGCTTTTTGCTAAACTTGAAAAGCGTTCTTTGATAGTTATAAGCTAATGTGCATTTAATGAGTAATAACGCCAATCTCCTTTAAAGACGTTACCTATAGCAATTCTATTTGATCTGTGAAAAGTAGTGCGAGCGGAAAAGCCCCTGAGCGAGACCCTCACACTGGAATTACACATTTGAGATGCTCCCATATAACGTCTCTAGATTCCTCCATTTTGAATTTTGAATGAAAGAATTTTGAATTGCTTACTTAATCATTATGGTTGCTACTCCCGTTGAATTTTCTCTAGTTGAAATCGCTCAAAAAACTCGCCACAGCGCACGTCAATTATCAATCCTTCCTACAGAAGAGCGAGATCGAGCCATAGAAGTCATTGCCCAAGCATTAGAAGCTGCTACCCCAGAGATACTTGCTGCCAACGAAGCTGACTGTAAAGAAGCAGAAGCAGATGGTATTTCTAAAGCGTTGTTAGCGCGATTAAAATTAGGCGAGACAAAATTGAAAGTGACAATTGATGGGGTGAGAGATGTTAAAAAATTACCCGATCCTCTGGGTCATATTCAAATTCATCGGGAATTGGACGAAGGATTAATTCTAAAGCGAATTACCTGTCCTTTGGGAGTATTAGGGATTATTTTTGAGGCCCGTCCTGAAGCCTTAATTCAAATTACTAGCTTGGCAATTAAATCGGGTAATGGAGTTATTCTCAAAGGAGGAAAAGAAGCGACTCGTTCTTGTCAAATGTTAGTAAAAGTGATTAAACAGGGATTAGCCAACACTAAAGTAAATCCCGATGCCGTTCAATTGCTGACTACAAGGGAAGAAATTCGAGCGCTATTAGAGTTAGATGAATACGTTGACTTAATTATTCCCAGAGGAGGCAATGCTTTTGTGCGGTACGTGCAGGAAAATACTCGCATTCCCGTATTAGGACACGCCGATGGAATCTGCCATTTATACATCGATAAAGCAGCCGAAATAGAGAAAGCAATAGAAATTGCCGTAGATGCTAAAATTCAATATCCTGCTGCTTGTAATGCCATTGAAACTTTGCTAGTTCATCAAGATATTGCCCCTCAATTTTTACCCAAAGTCGCAGAGGCGCTACAAAACCACCAAGTAGAATTAAGGGGAGATGAAATAACGCGCCAATTTATTAATATTTCCCTGGCAACTGAAGAAGATTGGCAGACAGAATACAGCGATTTGATTTTATCAATTAAAGTCGTAGAATCGTTAGAAGCTGCCATCGCTCATATCAATACCTACGGTTCAAAACATACCGACGCGATCGCGACTGAAGATAATTTTGCTGCTGAAACTTTCTTAAATCAAGTCGATTCTGCTGGCGTTTTTCACAACTGTTCGACTCGTTTTTCGGATGGATTTCGCTATGGTTTCGGTGCAGAAGTTGGCATTAGTACCCAAAAAATGCCCCCCAGAGGGCCAGTCGGTTTAGAAGGACTCGTAACCTACAAATATCAAATGATAGGAAACGGTCATGTTGTCGCTACCTATACGGGGACAAATGCTAAATCTTTTACGCATCGAGATTTGATTTAAACCCCAAATAGCGATCGCTTTCAGCTAGCTATAATCCAATAAGTTCTGATTTTAGCCAAGCACCACTAATATCTTGTATGCTCAGAAGATAATAGGCAAGGCTTTGTGAAAATTCGCCCACTTTATCAAAAATTTCTGTCTTCTGAGGATATTCAGTAATGAGTTCATCATTATCGTTAAGGCGAAGATAGAAACCAGATTTGAGATCGGGTTGAATTGAAACAAATTTGTGTAGCAAATCTCCTGCGCTTTTTGCTTTTTTAATTTCCCCTGAAAAAGATAGGGAGATTTGTAATAACTTGCAAGATCGTTGATTGCAGAACCATAGGAACCGTCTTCTTCTAGATACTGTAAAAGCCAATTCAGTGCTTTCTCTGCGCTTTGCTCGTACTTTTCTAATAACTGTATACTCATAAAAAAATCCCTATTCTGTTATTGATTATTTATCGTGTCAAAAGCAATTTAACTCATGATTCAGACGAATGAATTTTACAATTCTCCTGACTTAGCCTTGATAGACTGGGAAAAATTGGCCCAGGAATACGCGACTTCTAATCAGAATAAAAAAGTTGCAGAATCAGGAGGATATTATCAGTCTAAACCGTCAGGATCTCCCCAAATTCCTTCTTCCCTTCAACTACGAGATTATCAGCGAACTGTCGTTATTAGTTGGTTTCACAACCAAGGGCGAGGAACGCTAAAAATGGCAACGGGGAGTGGAAAAACCATTATTGCACTCGCTATTGCCACGGAATTGTATCAAAAGATTGGGCTACAAGTTTTTTTAGTGGTTTGTCCTTATTGTCACCTAGTTACTCAATGGGCAAGAGAATCTGAAAAATTTAATTTAAAACCCATTCTAGCTTTTGAGAACGTTCATAACTGGCAAAGTCAACTCTCTACTCAACTTTATAATCTTCGTTCTGGAAATCAATCTTTTTTAACAGTTATAACGACTAATTCCACATTAATTGGCGAAGGATTTCAATCTCAACTGAAGTTTTTTCCCGACAAAACGCTAATTGTTGGCGACGAAGCTCATCATCTGGGTTCAACTCGTTTAGAAGAAAGTTTACCTCGAAAGATTGGTTTGCGTTTAGCCCTATCAGCCACTCCAGAAAGATATTTTGATGAGGAGGGAACGGAAGCTTTATTAAGTTATTTTGGCGAGATTTTAAAACCTGAATTTACTTTAGCAGATGCGATTGAGCAAGGGGCCTTAGTTCGCTATTTGTATTATCCGATTTTGGTAGAATTAACGGGAGCAGAAGCATTAATTTATGCAAGACTGACACAACGAATCGGTTGGGCCTTAGATAAGAAGGAAAATTGGACAAAAAATGAGATTTTAACTGCTTTATTAAGGCAGCGATCGCGCTTAATTGGTGCAGCATCCAATAAATTAGAAGCCTTACGAAATTTAATGGCTAAACGATTGCATACTCGCCATACACTTTTTTATTGTGGCGACGGTTATGTCGATAACATTTCGCCTATCTATCGCCGACAACTAGAAGCTGTTACGCGCATTTTAGGGACAGAATTAGGCTATCGAGTCAATACTTATACCGCAGAAACACCCCTAGCAGAAAGAGAAAAAATTCGGCAACAATTTGAAAAAGGAGAGTTACAAGGTTTAGTTGGTATTCATTGTTTAGACGAAGGAATAGACATTCCAGCTATTCAAACCGCCGCAATTTTAGCGAGTACTGGAAACCCTCGTCAATTTATTCAACGTCGGGGAAGAATTTTGCGTCCCTATCCAGGTAAAAAGCAAGCAACTCTATTCGATATGATAGTCATGCCGCCAGAATTAGATAGAGAAACTTGGGAAGTAGAACGCAATTTATTACGAAAAGAATTAAAGCGTTTTATTGAATTTGCCAATTTAGCTGAGAATGCCAATGAAGCCAAAGCTCAATTGAAAATCGTTCAAGAAAAATATGGTTTAGGAGATTAGTTATAGCATTATTTCTTTTAAATATTGCTTGTAACCTAGCTGTTCTAATTTAGCTTGCTTATCTAGAACTGACTGAGCTAAATTTTGACGATACTGCTGCACTTTTTCGAGTAATTCCTGATTGTGAGAAGCAAGAATCTGTACAGCTAAGAGTCCAGCATTTTTGGCATTGCCGATCGCGACTGTAGCAACGGGAATTCCGGCCGGCATTTGTACGATGGAATAGAGAGAATCGACACCTTGTAGATGCCGAGTGCTAACAGGTACGCCAATGACAGGTAGAGGCGTTAAAGATGCTACCATTCCTGGTAGATGCGCCGCACCCCCTGCCCCAGCAATAATCACTTTAATCCCTCGCTGATGGGCAGTTTGGGCATAGTTGACCATTCTCTCTGGAGTCCGATGAGCAGAAACGATCGCCACTTCGCACTCGATCCCAAATTCTTCACAAATCGCGATCGCATCTTGCATAGTAGGCAGATCGGAATCGCTACCCATAATGATGCCGATTAGTGCTGAATGATTACTCATAATGAAGAGGCAATGATGTTTGAAGCAATAGAATATCTGACAGACGAGCAGATTGAAGACTTGTATCGCCTATACCAAAACCAATGGTGGACTAGAAAGAGACAAAGAGCCGATATCGAGCAGATGTTACAACATTCGGATCTCATTGTGGCATTTTGTGACCCCCAGAGCAAACGCCTGCTTGCTTTTTCCCGTATCCTCACCGATCGCGTTTATAGAGCGCTAATCTTTGATGTCATTGTAGACGCTTCTCATCGCGGCAAAGGTTTGGGACGTATTTTAATGGATGCTATTGTGAACCATCCCGTTTTACAATCCGTCGAGAACTTAGGTTTAATTTGTCTGCCAGAAATGATTCCTTTTTATCAAAAATGGGGATTTACAGATGATGTTGGTCAACTGCGTTTGATGAGAAAAAAGTAACCATTATGTCTATCTCTAAGTGCTTAACTATTATCAATGCTCGCTTGCCTGGTTATCAAGGTTTACAACACATTCGCCTTAGCGATCGCGGAATAATTGAAGCCATCATTTCTGGAGATAATCCAACCCCAAAGATAAACGAAGAACAAGTTTTAGATCTTAGGGGAGACTGGCTTTCTTTAGGAGGAGTCGATTTACAAATTAATGGCGGACTGGGTTTAGCATTTCCAGAGATAGAGCCAGAAAATATCCCACAGCTTCGAGAAATTTGTGATTTTTTCTGGCAACAAGGAATCGATGGATTTTTGCCCACTATCGTAACAACTTCAGGAGACAATATCCAGCGATCGCTGGCAATCTTTGCCGATTTTATCGAGCAACAAAAGACCGAAAAACAACCGACGGCTAAAGTACTTGGCGTTCACCTAGAAGGGCCTTTTCTCAATTATGAAAAGCGAGGCGCTCATCGGGCAGAATATTTAATACACCCAACTTTAGAAACCGTTGAGTGGATTCTAGGAGACTATGCTCATGTCGTAAAAATTATCACCCTAGCACCCGAATTAGATCCGTCAGGAGAAGTCATTCCCTATTTATGTTCTCTAGGAATTATCGTTAGCTTGGGTCACTCAACAGCATCAGATAAAGAAGCAAAAAAAGCATTTAATTTAGGAGCATCTATGGTGACTCATGCTTTTAATGCAATGCCTCCTTTACACCACCGAAAACCAGGATTATTAGCAGAAGCTATTATTAATAAAAACGTTTATTGTGGCTTAATTGCTGATGGTGAACACATCTGTCCGACGATGATAGATATATTGTTGCGGGCCAGTTATTACCAACGAGGAATTTTCTTAGTGAGCGATGCGCTAGCACCCATCGGATTACCAGATGGAATCTATCCTTGGGACGAACGTCAAATCGAAGTCAAAGAGGGCACAGCTAGATTAGCCGATGGTACCTTAGCAGGAACCACTTTACCGTTATTAGTTGGAGTAGAAAATTTAGTTAAGTGGGGAATTTGTGAACTAGAATCGGCTATTGCGATGGCTAGTGAATCTCCTAGATCGGCGATCGGATTGCCAGGAATTTCTGTAGGACAACCTGCTAATTTACTACACTGGAAATGGGATGAAGCTAGCGCCCAATTAACCTGGAAACGCTTATCAGTGATTAGTGATTAGTGATTAGTGATTAGTGATTGGGAGATAAGGAGATAGGTTATCTTAAATTATTTCTCCGTCATCCTAGTCACCTTCTCACCTTCTCACCAATCACTCATTCCCAGTCGTCTTCCTCTGAGCGTCTCTGGATTTGGGAAATTGCCAACTTGATAATCTGCTGAACTACATCTTCTGATTCTTGGGTTAATGCGGCTTGCAGGGGTTCTAAGGCAGTGCGATCGCCAATCTTCATCAAGGCCAAAGCTGCTGCTTTTCGGCTTTCCCCATCGGCATGATTGAGTAACTCGACGAGATTGGCAATGGCAGGTTGATAAGTCAGGTTGCCCAAGGCTGCTGCCGCTTCGCACCGCACGTTTTCGGCTGGATCGGCAAGGGCATTAATCAGAGTCTTGAATGCGCCTTCTTGGGGGTCTTCTTGAGCGATTTTCGCGATCGCCCCGACGACAGCAGCACGAACCTCAGCCGAGTCCGAGGAAATCTCTTGATACAACAGTTCCTTCGCCTCTGCCCCAATAAATGCTAGCGCCCATGCTGCGTGTCCTTTAATACTTTCTGGATGCTCTGACGACGCTAAGATTTCTAGCAAGACTGGTGCGGCAGCCTTACCCGTCCTGGCAAGTGCCCCAACTGACGAGCCTTTAACCACCGTATCCTCATCATTTAAGAAGGCGTTGACCAAAGTGGGAATGGCGATCGGATCGGCAATGAGTGTCAAGGTTTTGGCTGATGCTCTCCTGACAACTGGGTTGGGGTGATTGGCTAGAGCCTCCAACAAAAATGGAGTTGCAGGTTTCCCAATTTTCCCTAATGTCTCTGCAAAACTCAGCCTAACCATCCCTCGCGTATCTCCCAGACTTTCAACCATCTGCTTCAAGATCTGTTGGTCATTGGGGTTAAAAATGTCCCGATTGAGTTGTTCGCTGACTGCTGTAAGTAGAGCATCTGTCTCTGTTGGGGACAGTTGGACAGAATTATCGCCAGATTGAGTTACGGAGTTGAGCATATAATTCATGGTTGAGGAGCTAAAGAGCCGCCTGTCGATCGCGAAGGTTCTGAAGTATAGCATCAATTTTGGCAAGTTCAGGCTCTAGTTGCGAAAGAACTTTGGTTTTTGGCAGCTTAGCCCGTTTTGCGGTTTCCATCGTTTCCTTGACTAGTCGTTCCCGATATTGCTCGAATTCTTCTATGACCTCTGCCAATTCTTGAGCGGTTTCTGTGTGTTCTAAGTTTTCTGCCATCTCTTTTTTCTTAAAAGCTTATCCATCCATTGGTTTATTGTCTGCGATCGCTTATCGTTGAGGGCAAGATTTTGTTACGTTGATTAACAATCGAGTCCCTTTTGTTGCGATAACTAATGTGTACGGGAGAGCTTAAGCATTCTCTGGTTGTCTTAAAATCCGAGCGGGAATTTCCGTCCCGTTCAGGGGACGGGACGTTGCTCACAAGGTGCGGAATTTACTTCCGCACACAGCCCCTCATGAGAGCGAGGGCTGGGTCTGTCGGTTTACAAATTAGACGTAAAAACTTCATACAACAAGGGTTTTAGGCGTTGTATACTACTTTCAGTACCTCGAAAACTAAACACTCTCTAACATGGGTTCTGTTTGGAGGTGTAGAGCTTCTGTGTAAGGCGAAAACCAAGTCAGACAAGCATCTTTCCAGTCGCAAACAGGTAAAAGTTAGACGATTTTAGCGTACCAGCTATGGACGGGGCTTTTAAAGTGCCGAACTAAATTCGGCACACAGCCCCTTGTCTGCGGAAGGCGGACTCCTGCCAGTGGACGCTTTGTAAGACCTCCTACGATAGGTTTCCAAAAATAAGAGGCGGGGCGGATGAATCTGGAAGCTCGTATGGCTTCAGCCTACGAGTACTTCACGATAGATAGCTTGATAGAATCTCCCCTGCTTAATAACCGATCAAGATGGACAAACGCTTTTTTAATATTTTTAATTTGACAGAAGACCAAGCGATCGCTCTCCTCAAAACCCCTCCAGATCAACTCGAAGATAAAACCGATCGCTACATCGCCGCTTCTCATTTAATCAACTTTCCCACAGAACGAGCGATTAATGCTTTAATTGAAGCCATTCAAAACCCAGATCCAGATCTTTACAATCGGATCACGCGGCGCAAAGCAGTAGAAAGTTTAGGACGATTAAAAGCTTCTGTGGCAATGCCTGTCATTCGTGCTTGTTTAGCTGACGAGGATTGTTACACCGTAGAAAACGCAGTCTGGGCAATTGGGGAAATTGGCACGCAAGATGCAGAAATTTTAGAAGAGATTGCCCAATTATTAGATAAACCAGAGCAAAGTTATCGGGTAATTATTCAAACCCTTGCTAAATTTGGCTATAAACCTGCCCTTGATCGCCTGAGTAAATTTGTCAATTCCGATAACGATCCGATCTCCAGCGCCGCGATCGCAGCTATTGCCCGCTTTACTGGAGATTACAGCCAGATCGAAAAAGTTGTCGGATTTCTGCAACACGAGAGCGTCAACGCCAGGCGAGCTTGTATTCAAGATTTAATCGACGCTCAGTATTATGATGCAATTCCTCAGATTGCTAAATGTCCCGTTTCCGTCGTTTTTCGTCTGCGGGGAATTCGACTGTTAGCTGATGCAGCCATTTCTGAAGGGAAACTGACTTTTGAGGACGTAGAACCTCATCTTGATCGCGTATTACGCGATCGCCCCGACGAACTAGAGTTAGTCCACGAATACGACCAAACCCCCGCTTTAGACTTTCTCATTAACGAACTATACCAGACGGATTTCGGACGGTGTTACCTCGCCAGCAAAACGCTTCTAGAAACCTATCGGGAGGAAGCACCAGCAGCTTTGATGGCCACCTATGCCCAACAAGCTCATAACGATTACGGGGCGCACTATCACGTCGTCAAATTGCTTGGTTGGCTCAAATACGCTCCCGCTTGCGATCTGCTGGTGGAAGCCTTGCAAAATCTCCGTCCCCAGTTCCAGAAATCTCGCGCTGCTGCTGCGATCGCGCTGGCCAATCTAGGAGACGAACGAGCGATTCCTCTGCTCAAAGAAACCCTCAACAGCCAGATTTGGGATTTGAAATACGCTTGTTTACTAGCTTTAGAACAGTTTGAGGACAATAGCGGTAAAGAGATAGCTGCTAACGATTCTGATTGGCTAGTTCGAGCCAAGGCGAATCGATGAGGTTTACCTTAAAATTCCCTGTAACTAAGACAGTTGCTTTACCCGCTAAGGCAGTTTCAAGAACATGAGCATCTTCTGTATCGGCTAAGGCAACAGTCCCAATCCCGCCGAGCGGTCAAAAAAAACCGCTGAAGTCGTAGTAGCTGAACGAAGTCAAGTTGAAGTGGGCAAACTGAAAGGGGAAATGAAGGGTTTCCTCAAAGCGATGCGGGAAATGCTCGATGAAGCCGACCCTCCTGAATCTAAAATACGGCTAGATGAAGTAGAACTGTCAGTAGAAATCAATGGAGAAGGACAGGTCAGCTTGTTGGGAACCGGAGGCAAAGCAGGTGGCAAAGGGACAATGACTTTTAAGTTCAAGCGCAGAGATGGCTAAAAACTGGGCGATCGTGATCGGCATCAACCAATACGACAACCTCAAGTCGCTGAAGTACGCTAAGGGAGATGCGGAAGCGATGAAAGCCTGGTGCGAGCAGGAGGGAGGATTCGAGCCACAAGGACTTTTCCTATTCACCGAGGATTGGGGGGGGGGGGGGGGGGGGGGGGGGGGGGGGGGGGGGGGGGGGGGGGGGGG
>CAYTUO010000034.1:0-18847 GCA_964441015.1 uncultured Pleurocapsa sp. | reverse complement strand
CTCGAACCCGCAACTTCCGCCGTGACAGGGCGGTGCTCTAACCAATTGAACTACTGTCCCATTTTTGAGCCGAATACCATAGTAGCGAAAACAACAGGGGTTTGTCAACTGTTTTTTGGTTTTGTGGATGAAAGCTATATCCTAAGCAATTGACTGGATATAAGACGACTTCCTTATTTTCTAACCATACAATTCTCGTACCCATTCCCATTCGCGAGTGAGTCCTTCGACTAGGGAAACTTGAGGATTGTATCCTAAAATTTTCTTGGCCTTTGAGACATCAGCGCCTGTATGACGAGCGTCTCCTCGTGCCTTCTCTAGATAATTTCTTTGAATTGGGGAACCGACGATCGCTTCTATCTTATCCAAAACATCAGCTAACACCACTCGACTGCCGCCGCCGATATTAAAAATTTCTCCAACTGCTTCTGGAATTGTTGCGGCTGCCAGATTAGCGGCTACCACGTCGCCGACAAAGGTAAAATCTCGCGTTTGTTGTCCGTCTCCATAAATAGGAATCGATTCGCCTGCCATTGCTGCTTTAAAAAACTTGTGAAATGCCATATCGGGGCGCTGACGGGGGCCATAGACGCTAAAGTAGCGAAGAATCGTCACTGGGACTTGAAAATTTTGATAGTACAGTCGGCACAAATATTCGGCGGCTAATTTAGTAATGCCATAGGGGGAAACGGGTTGAGGGGCGATTAATTCTGAAGTCGGTAAAGTTTCTGCATCGCCATAGATTGAGGAAGTAGAGGCAAATACCAATCTCTTTAAGCTTTTAGACTCTTTTGCGGCTTCTAGAATAATTTGAGTGGCGTTAATGTTTCGTTCGGTATAGTAAGAAAAACTTTGACCCCAGCTTGCCCGCACTCCTGCTTGCGCTGCCTGATGATAGATAGCGTCTGCATCGACTAATAACGCTTGCCAATTTACTTGCTCAATCGACTTTTCAATGAGTTCAAAGCTAGGGTTATTGAGAAGAGTTGAAAGATTTTTACGTTTTAAGTTGGGATCGTAATAATCGTTCAATTCATCAATGCCAATAACTTTATCTCCTCGCTTGAGCAGTGCTTCTGCTACGTGCGAACCAATAAACCCTGCGACTCCAGTGACGATAGAAGTTGTCATACGATAAAAAATAAAAGCTGAAGTTATAATTTTAAATCAGTTTATCAAGTACTATTCCAGGGAACTGACTTAAGATTAACTTGAGTCAGTTTTGAGAAGTTCAGTTATAATCAGTTGTGCGCTCTTCTCTCTCTAACCTTACTCAATCAACAGCATATCTTATAAGTCACATTATTTAATGAAAAATTTCGTGAGGGAATGATACTAAAATAAAACCCTGATGGTTTTAGAAGAGGGTCATTCACTTTTTCATGACTTGAGAATAACTCTATAACTTGATAATTAGGGAGATAGATAATCTGATGTCATTATTGCAAGTAATAACTCACTATTTGAAAGAACCTACTCGCTTACCTCAACTGATAAGTTCGTACTTTCCTCGCTCGAAATCTATTCAAAAGCACATTTTTATCGTTGGAGCGCCCAGAAGTGGAACAACTTTGATCAAGCTAATTTTAGGGGCACATCCTAACTTGACTGGCCCAGGGTACGAAACAGGTTTCTTTACGTTTAAAAGTTTTTTGAAAACTTTGCTTTAAGTGGATTCAAATAATAGCAAAAAATGGAATAAAAAAAATTATCTTCGAGAAAATTCAAAATATATAATAGATTTCTTTGATGCTTATGCTAAAGCTTCTTTAAATAACAACGGAGGTAAGAGATTTATTGAAAAAACTCCTTATCATGTTCTAAGATTAAATTTTTTACTTGAATATTTCCCTAACTCTCAATTTATTAATGTTGTTCGAGATGGTCGCGACTGTTATTGTTCGGCTCGTCATCACTCTAATATTAAGCAAAATAGTAGTGTCATTCATTATGCGAAATATTGGAAAAAATGTATTAATGCACGTCTAAAAATAGGAAACAATCCCAATATATTTGATATCAAATATGAAGATTTGGTGAACGAACCTGAAAAAGCTTGTAGACAAATGATGATGTTTCTAGAATAAGAATACGATCCCAGGCAAATAGATAGCTCTATCTATTCTAAGAACTCTATTACTAAAAGCAAACGACCAGATTTTTCTAAACTCTCTAAAGCGATTACTGCGTCTACTATAAATAGATATGAAAAAGAGTTAAGCCAACAAGAAATATATCAATTTGAGAGAATAGCTTCTAAAGAATTAGAATTCTTTGGATACAAGCTAAACAAAAAGTAGTTGATAAGGAATAAACAACAGTTTACTAATACTTAAACCTTCGTCAAGCTGATAATCTGAAGAGATAAACCATTAAAGGAATAACAAAGGGTGAAAGTTTTAGTTGTTGGTAATGGGGGTCGGGAACACGCTTTAGCTTGGAAATTGTTGCAATCCTCCAAGATTAAAAAATGTATTTGCGTTCCTGGTAATGGGGGCACGGCAACTTTACAAGGGTGTCAGAATATTTCCGTAGCAGTGGAAGATTGCGACAGCATTGCTCGCATTGCCTTAGAAAATGAAATAGATTTGCTGGTAGTCGGGCCAGAATTACCTTTGTCGCTGGGAATTGTCGATCGCCTGCAACAAGATAATATTAAAGTCTTCGGGCCCGTACAAGCGGGAGCGCAAATTGAAGCCAGCAAGTCTTGGGCGAAAGAATTAATGGAAGAGGCGGGCATTCCCACTGCCAAATCCGCTACCTTTACAGAAGCCGAAGCCGCTAAAAGCTATGTGGCACAACAAGGAGCGCCCATTGTCGTTAAAGCAGATGGCTTGGCAGCCGGAAAGGGCGTGATAGTAGCCCCTACGGTAGAAGAAGCGCAAAGTGCGATCGCGACCCTATTTCAAGAAGGCTTTACTAAGCTAGTGATAGAAGAGTGTTTGCTGGGCGAAGAGGTTTCCGTACTGGCTCTCACTGACGGCTTAACCATTCGTCCTTTGCTTCCGGCTCAAGATCACAAGCGCATTGGAGAAGGCGATACAGGCGGCAATACAGGAGGAATGGGCGCATATTCGCCAGCCCCCATCGTCACGCCAGAATTAAGGCAATGGATCGAGGGAGAAATCTTAAAACCGACCGTTGCCACTTTGCGCCAGCGCGGGATTGACTATCGAGGCGTTCTCTATGCTGGTTTGATGATTTCGCCTAGTGGCGAGCCTAAAGTCCTAGAGTTCAATTGTCGCTTTGGCGATCCAGAAACTCAAGCCATTCTCCCTTTGTTAGAAACTCCACTAGAGGAATTACTTCTTGCTTGCGTCGAGCAAAGACTCGCCGAACTGCCCCCGATTCGCTGGAAGCAGGGAAGCGCTGTTTGTGTAGTTGCTGCCTCTGCTGGATATCCGGGAGCGTATGAAAAAGGAAAGGCGATCGCAGGCATAGAAAAAGCCGAAGCCCTGGGAGCAGTAGTCTTTCAAGCAGGAACGAGACTTCAGGGAGAACAACTCGTCACCGATGGGGGTCGTGTCCTGGGAGTCACAGCAGTTGGAGAAAATTTCGACGAAGCGATCGCACAAGTTTATCAAGCCGTAAATTGTATCCAATTTGAGGGCATATACTATCGACGCGATATCGGTCATCGATTATCAAGAATTAGTCATTAATCCAAAATTTGATAACTGATAACTGATGAGTCGCCTTCTCACCGATCGCCAGCCAGACGATATAATGATTGGGGAAAACGAAGTTCTTAGCGCGATTTTCCCTTTTCCTTTGGATTGACTTTGCTGGCTCTGCTCAAAACAATTCGAGAAGTTATTGCTCGCTGGTGGTCAGAGTTTACGCTTCAGACCAAATTGATGGCGGCAGCGACCTTAGTTGTCTCCTTGCTGATGAGCGGTCTGACGTTTTGGGCTGTCAATACGATTCAGCAAGATGCCCGCCTGAATGACACCCGCTTTGGTCGAGATTTAGGGCTTTTGCTGGCTGCTAATGTCACTCCCTCGATCGCAGAAGATAATTTGACTGAGGTGGCTCGCTTTTCCAGTCGCTTTTATCAGAGTACTTCCAGCGTGCGTTACATGATTTACGCCGACCAGGAAGGCAAGATTTTTTTTGGGATTCCTTACTCGGAAGCCGAAGTCCAAAATTCACTCACCATTGAACGCCACATTCAGCTACCAGAGGATTACGCAGATAATACCGACCTGCCGATGGTGCGCCAGCATCTTACGCCAGATGGAGAAGTCACTGACGTATTCGTTCCTCTCAAGCACGAAGGGAAATATTTAGGCATACTCGCGATCGGCATTAATCCCAATCCCACCGTTGCTGCCTCTTCTAACTTAACGAGGGACGTAACGATCGCTGTTTTTATCTCCATTTGGGCGATGGTCATTCTCGGCGCTGTTTTTAATGCGCTCACCATTACCAAACCCATTAAAGAATTATTGGTCGGAGTAAAAAATATTGCTGCTGGAAATTTTCAACAAAGAATCGACTTGCCCTTTGGCGGCGAACTGGGGGAGTTAATTTTCAGTTTTAATGACATGGCGGAACGGCTAGAGCGCTATGAAGAGCAAAATATAGAAGAACTCACAGCAGAGAAAGCTAAGTTAGAAACCTTGGTATCTACGATCGCTGATGGCGCTCTCTTGCTCGATACTAACTTGCAATTACTGTTAGTCAATCCCGCCGCCAGACGAATGTTTGGTTGGCAAGGACGAGAGGCGATCGGCGCTAACGTTCTCGAACACTTGCCATCGGATTTTAAGGAAAAACTCACCCAACCTCTACAGGAAATTGCTTCCGGTTATCCCATCAAAGACGATGCCGACTTGGAAAATCGTCTATCAGAAGATAATCTTCTCGATCCGTTGCCACAAAGCGATGTTGGCGCATCTCCAGAAGAATTTCGCATTACCTTAGCCCAACCCAACCGACGTATTGTTCGCATTCTTTTGACTCAAGTCCTTGATCGACATAGTGAGACGCTCAAGGGAATTGCCATGACAGTACAGGATATTACCCGCGAGGCGGAACTCAATGAAGCCAAAAGTCAATTCATTAGTAATGTTTCTCATGAATTAAGAACCCCTCTATTTAATATCAAATCGTTTATTGAAACCCTTTGTGAATTTGGCGACGATCTCAGTGAAAGCGAACGACGAGAGTTTTTGGAAACAGCCAATCACGAAACTGATCGCTTGACTCGATTGGTCAACGATGTCTTAGACTTGTCTCGTCTAGAATCTTCAAAAACTTATCATTTAGATGCTGTCGAGATCGCTCAAGTTATCGAGCAAACGCTGCGAACCTATCAACTCAATGCCAAAGATAAAGGACTGGAATTACGTCAAGAAGTTGAGCCAAATGTACCACCCGTTTTAGGCCATTATGATCTGCTCCTCCAAGTGTTAACCAACTTAGTTGGCAATGCGCTTAAGTTTACCGAAACGGGAGGAAAAATCGCCATTCGCGCCTACAAGCTCAAGCGCGATTCTCACCATTGCGATCGCAAGTCTTACGTAAGGATAGAAATCTCCGACACTGGAATTGGGATCGATCCAGAAGATCGAGAAGCTATTTTTGAACGCTTTTTCCGCGTTGAAAATCGGGTTCACACCCTAGAAGGAACTGGACTGGGACTATCCATTGTCAAAAATATTATTGAGAGGCATCATAGCAAGGTTCACCTGATCAGCGAGGTAGGGGTCGGAACGACCTTTTGGTTTGATCTACCCGTGTGTCAAGAAACTGATCCTCTCTTTCAAGGATAGGTTTTAGCGGTGTAAGCTTTTACTAGGCTTAGGTTCTATCAATTTTTTTTGTGGCTCCGCTAATTTAATTGGCGATCGCTTTACTTAATTTTAGGTAAGTAGTATCCAGTTAGCGATCGCCCTATGTTTTTTAAAGATTGTGTAAAGTCGATTGAGGATTCTTGGCTTGACAAGTATTCTGCATCTTTAAAGTTTTTGTGAAGTTAATCGAGGATTCTTAAATAGAAGGTTTTGAGATAAAAAAACTAACAACCAGTAGTCAAATTAAATTCTCAATTTTTAAAAACTATAGCGATCAAAATCAAGCGCTCCTCTAGTTCATTTTTTTGCTAACGGCTGTTAAACGGCTTCAGAAGCACCGAAAACAACTTTAGATATATTAGATACACGGTCGTAAAATTACCTCACTCAAAAATCATTTTGTTTAAAGATTACGTGAAGTTACTTAGTGGATCTTGTCGTCTTAAGTAAAATCATTTATCTTCTTAATTGAAGCTAATTAAAAAGCATTAATTAAGGACTAGTAATGAACATAAAACTTCTTGGTTCGGTAGGAGCGATTTCTTTAGTAGCAGTTGGAGCAGTTGTTGGTAATGGTTCTGCTAATGCTGCCATCATGGGTGGCGACTCCTTCGGGATGGCGGGTAACCTGTACTTTACTAGTGCTCAATTTGATTTCGTCGGCCCACCGCCAACAACAAGCCCTCTCACCAAAACCCCTAATGCAGATGGATACTTTACAATTTTTAGGGGAGACGGAGACTTTACTAATGGAATCTTTAATCCTCCTCAAACTGTTGGCCCGCGCGCCTCATTTATTAAAGATATTGCCGATCCGGTTCAGTGCGGTGGCGGCGGATGCGTCATCACTCAATCAGGCCCCGTGATCGACGACGACTTTCCAGGGGATACTGACGACCCACCATTTGGCCCTGTAGTCAATGATTTCATCAAATTTGATAACACCGGAAGTGGTGGCAGTCTCAATTTCAGCATTGACCTTGAAACCCTAACAAGAATTTCTCCTCTTGGATTAGCAACACCTCTGACTCAAGTGACTTTTGAGTTGACAGGTAAATTAACTGACTTAACGACAGGCAAAGTATTTAATGCAGTCGGCAGCGTTACGCCTAATATTGGTAGCGGCGTGAAAGCCGTAGGCTTTGGCCGCAATACATTTGTTAAAGATTTAACTATTGGCCAGCTAAATCCTTTCACTTTCCAAGGACAAAATGGTATCGGTTATCAGATGGACTGGACAGTTAGCGAAATCCAAGTTCCCGAACCGATGACTGGAATTGGTGCAGTTGCAGCGTTTGGACTAGGCTCTTTGTTAACCAGAAAGCGTAAAGATCAGGGAACAAAAAGCTAAGACCTTATAGCTCATGGTAGCAGCGATCGCTTACTCAAGACTACGCAAATATTGCGATCGCCTTACCTTACCTTAAAACTGCTGTCAACTATCTTGAGGTTTAAATATGAATTAGAATTTTAAATACCGAGAAGACTATTCACTTGTTCTACAACTTTGATCAACCATCTCTCACCATAAATCTAACAACCATCGCTAATACAAAGACAACAACCCATAAGGATTAGAGAATATCGACTGATAAATTGATTTCACCAATCAAATTCGCTGATTATTGATCTAGGGAATTTCGGTAAGGGAAATTTAAAGATTTGGTAAAGTTCAAGAAATTAACTTGACCCCTACCGAGATTCTGTTTATCCTTGTTTTTAGATTTAAGGGTTAATACTTAAAGCGAATGGTTGAAAAAACTGATTGAGTTTAGATTTAACTCGTCAGTCAACTGACACTGTACTCAATCAATCCCTTCTAGAAAAGAAGCGATAAGTTGTAGAACAAGAGCGAAAGGTGAATCAAATGAAAACAAAAGTTCTCGGTTCGATACTCACTCTGTCTGTGGCAACCACTGGAGTAGTTGTTGGCAGTGGTTCTGCTAAGGCAGCCATCATGAATGGCGATACCTTTGGTATGGCTGGTAACTTATATTTTACCTCTGCTCAAATTGATTTTGTCGGCCCGCCACCAGTGGCAAATCCCATCCCCAAAACCCCTAATCAAGAAGGATACTTTACAATCTTTAGGGGTGAAGGAGCTTTTCTCGACGGAGTATTTAATCCTCCTTCAACTGGGTCTCCCCGTGCATCCTTTATCAAAGATCTTGCCGATCCAGCTATTTGCAGTGGCGGAGTATGTGCAATAGACCCAGCAGGCCCTATTGTAGACCCCGACGTGCCAGGTGAAAACGATCCCCCGCCATTTGGCCCCGTACTCAACGATTTCATCGTATTTAATAACATTGGAAATGGTGGAAATCTCAACTTCACTATTGACCTGGAAACTGTAACAAGAATCACTCCTGCGGGAGGAGCTACACCACTGACTGAAGTTACCTATGAGTTGACGGGAACATTAACAGACTTGACAACTGGCGAAACCTTTGATGCAGTTGGTAGCGTAACCCCCAATATTGGTAGCGGCGTTCTCACAGCAGATGGGACTCGATTTGTGAAAGATTTAACTTTCGCGGAGTTAGATCCATTCACTTTTCAAGGGCGAAATACTATTGGTTATCAAATGGACTGGGTAGTACGACGTGATGTTCCTGAACCGATGACTGGAATTGGTGCAATTATAGCGTTTGGATTAGGCTCTTTGTTCATCAAAAAGCGCCAAGAGAAAGAAATTAAAAGCTAGAGTCATAAATGTATTACTCTAAATGAATTATGGGGTCAAAAGATTTGCCCCATTTTTTTTGCAATAAGCTGTTCCACATTTAAATTGCATATTTGATTTTCCTTCTGCCCTCTGCCTCCAGCATAGCTGCCTTCTCTCAACCAGCAAACTAGATGTTGACCAGCTTAACCGCTTTTTGGATTGGTGATTGGTGACTCATCAGATTTTGGATTTTATATTTTTCCCCCTTTTCTCCCTTTTTAAGGGAGGTGCCGAAGGCGGAGGGATTGGGGGGTAGGGGGGATCGGATGAAAGGATTGTTTTTCTACTGAACTCCTGAACTCCTGAACTCCTAAGTTAGGCAAAGCCTAACCTACACTCCTGACACTGATTACTGATTACTAATAACTGGTAAGTAGCAAGCGTTTAGGAAAACCGAATCAGGTTACTCCCTTACGCATCTATTAGTAACTCCGATAAAGCTCCATGCTTTAAGCTTAAGTAATTGGCAAAAATTTTGCCCTTGGCTCTATAATTTTCGTCTTGCAGCAAAACTTGATGCAGTTTAGGTAAGTTGTATTGAGGAACAGAAGGGAACATATGGTGAGCAATATGAATGTTGATATTCAGAGGAGAAATTGTTAATCTTTCTAGCAATGTTCCTTCTACGTGACGACTTTGGTTTAATTCATGCTCGTCTTCTAGTGCCAGATGCTCGGAAATGGAGCGCATCCGAACAAAAACATTTAAGAAAGTAAATTGAGGAACTATCCAAAGAAGGAAAAAGTTTAACCAATTGTTGGTTTGCGCCAGAAATATTGATAAAGATAACCAAAAAGCAAGAAAAAGAATTCGTTCGCGCTGAGTTATGGAATCTTGAGGTGAATTGAATTTAAATAATCTTGGCCAAGGCGACCAATTACTAATAATTTTTCCCCATTTTAAGAGGTTTAGACCCAACAGATCGCCAGCAAATAACTTAAGCGCTTCTGATTTTGTTTTGGGCCAATGCCAATCTGGATCGGCCGTCATATCAACCCAGTAGGGATCTTTTTCACTGTTGGTAAAACGATGGTGAGCTAAATGCTGACGGCGGTAAAGAGAAGTTGCTAATCCATTAGGAAAAGCACAAAAAAGATCGCTAATTATTTCATTAGCTATTCGATTGGTAAATAAGCGATAATGAGTTGCATCGTGCATAATAACGCCTAATGCGTGTTGGCGAGTAGAAATAACCAATCCAGCCAAAAGATAAGTCAAAACGATGATCGCGACTTGTATAGCCGTCAATTTTGACAGACCCTCAATTAAGTTAAAGCTCCCCGTAAAATAAGATAAAGTTCCCAGAGCAAGAGCGATCACAGCAGCAATAACTAGCCATTGACGAACGATAGACCACGCAGCTTTGACATTGTTAATTTGAGAAAGTTCTTGTATCTGCGCTTTCCAACGTTTGCGCTCGATGATATTGCCGCCGAGACTAAAATCTCGTTCTCCGCAGTCTACAGCTTTAAGATTAAATTGCATAAGCGTTATACTCCTTATCTTGGATGCAACAATTATATAGTTCCCAAAAATTACGCCAAGGAAACAAGGTCTCAAAAAAACTTCTATCTTAACAATCTCCCTCCAGAAAATCTGCGATCGCGATCGCAACAAGTACTACCAAGAAAAAGAAAAACTTTCGGTAAAGGACAGCTTAAGGCGATGATGGTTTAATGAGTTGAAATCGGAGAATCCCATGACTATTAGCGAACAGACTTTTGCTTTATCTCGGACTTCTTTGCCAAAGGACATCTTACAAGCACTTGAGCAAGGTGATAGTCTTGCTAACGCCAATCTTCAGGGAATGAATTTCAGTCAGATGGATTTAGCTGGTGTCGATTTGAGCGGTACAAACTTAATTGGTGTTAACTTTAAGGGAACGAATTTGAGTCGCGCCAATCTGGAAAATGCCGACCTGCGAGGGGCTAATTTAATTGGTGCTAACCTAGAAGAAGCTAATTTACAGAACTGCTATCTCTTCCGCGCCCACCTAGAGCAATGTAATCTCAAAGATGCAAAACTCGATAGCGCTAAGTTGCAACTCGCGAGATACAATTCCCAAACCATTTGGCCTGAAGGATTTGCCTACAAAAATTCTGGTGCAATCGGGCCAGGCGCTAATTTAAGCGGTGTTTTTCTCAATACTGCCCATCTCAGAGAAGCGGATTTGCGAGGTGCTAACCTACGAGGCGCTTATCTTAGCGGAGCAGATTTGACAGCAGCCAACTTAGAAGGAGCCGCTTTAAGCGGAGCTAATCTCCAGGGAGCCTCTCTGACAGGAGCGTATTTACGAAATGCTCGACTGATTGGGGTAGAATTACAAGGAGCCGATTTGCGAGCCGCCGATTTGACAGGAGCGAGTCTAGAGCAATTAGAGAGTATTGCCGGGGCAGATTTTACCCTAGTTCAAGGATTGAGCGAAGAAACGAGAACGATGCTGTGCAGTCGTCCCGCACAAGAGTTAGGAACTTGGAATGCTTTCACGCGCACCAACACCGCACAGAGTCTCGGTTATCCCCTTGGGTGAATTAATTTTGCAGTTTGAGAGAAAAAGCGATCGCGCCAATCGCTCCTGATATATGCTAATGAGAGTGTCAAGCACTTTAACAGGAAACCTCCGTGGCACAAGCATCGTACTGGTGGAAGCACCTCCGCTATTTGATTCAAGACTCGTCAATCCATAGAGTCCAGCGTCAACTGAGCAAATTCTTGTCTGGAAAAAGAATCCGCAAAATTAGTGGCTGGATGCTTGCTTGCTTGGGGTTGGGGGCGATGCTAGCGTGGAACTGGAAGCTAGTCTTGGCTACGGGTTCTGGGGTGGGGCTAATGTGGCTTGTCTACTTTATTCAGGGATGCAACTGGCAAGGGTACTGGTCACATTGGCGACAGTTTTTTACGGGTTCTCAGGGAAAGTTAACAGTAGCCGTTGGAAGTGGTGGCTTCGCTGCGTTAAGTACTTATATTGCGGCTTCTATTTGGGCCGACTCAGAGAACCGTTGGCTAGCAACAGGAACAATTTTGCAGGGATTTGGTACGATATTAACCCTGTTGCTTTTAGTTTGGCATATTATTACCCATCAAGGGCTGCGCGATGAAGCTCGGTTTGAACAACTGTTGCAAGATTTAACGGCTACTGAACCTCTCAAACGTCTTATTGCTGTACGACAGTTATCTAACTTGATGAATAAACCTCGTTTACGTCAGGTTTACCAGCGCCAGCTTGTGGAATACTTTTGTCTGATGCTCTCTAGAGAGTCAGAAGCCATGATTCGAGAAGCCATCTTCAAAAGCTTTCAAAGATGGGGTACACAGGTGCCTAAAGTTCAGTGCGATCGCGTCTTACAAATTCCCCTCGATCTCCAACCTTCTCCCAAGCGGGTTTATCGGGAAATTTAGTGCCAGAAGGCAGCTATGCAGAAGGCAGAGGAAAGAGGGGAAGAGGGGACTTTTGAGGACAAGGGGGACAAGGAAGACAGGGAGGAAAATTTCCCAATCACCAATCACCAATCACCAATCACCAATCACCAGTTATTTCTGCCATGCTGCACTAGGATTATTTTTCGGAATTATTGCCTATAAACGCTTTTAATCTTGCATAATTAATTGATCTAAATAGATTAAATTTATTCATAGATAAATCTGGATATTTATCATTGATTGTTTTACTGGGTTCGCTTTTTACTTGGCACTATTAAATATTTAATATTGAATAATATCTATGATTTAAAGAAGGTTATTAAGGCGAAAAACCTATTAGAGCAAGGATCTTAATCAAGACTTATAGATAAAATTAAATTTTTATTTATCAACTTCAAAAATAACTTAATTATTTTTTAAAAAAGGATGTAAACTTATCTATTAAATACATTTACTCATCTAAAAAATATCCAATAATAATCAAAGTACGTCGCTTTTGGCGAACCTGCTCCAAGAGAGTTAATTGAGTCTTTTAACGATACTCATCCCATCTTGTGATGCCAAATTTTCTTTAACTCTTTTGCTCCTTAAAGCTTAAGTAGTCTATCCAACAAAAAAGGGATTGTCTACCCGGAGGTTTCATGTCTAATTTTTCCAAATTTTCCCGTCGTAGATTTTTATCAACAGCAGTTGCATCAGGTGCTGGCGCGATTTTACTCAAAGGTTGCGTAGGAAATCCCCCAGAACCAGGCGGTGGAACTGCATCGTCACCAGCGGCCCCAGAAGCGGCCCCCATCGCGCTATCCCCAGAAACAACGCCAGAAACCACCAAAATCAAACTGGGGTACGTTCCTATTGTAGAGGCAGCACCGCTTGTTATTGCTCAGGAAAAAGGCTTTTTTGCCAAATATGGCATGACCGAAGTCGAGATTTCCAAACAAGCTAACTGGGGTGCCGCTAGGGACAACGTAGAAATTGGTGCCGAGAGGGGCGGGATTGATGGGGGACAGTGGCAGATGCCCATGCCCTATCTGATTTCTGAAGGGATAATCACTAAGAATAACGCTAAAATTCCTATGTATGTCCTAGCTCAGTTAAATACGCAGGGCAACGGAATTGCGATCGCCAACAAGCACTTAGGCAAAGGTTTTGGACTCGATCTCAAAGGGGCTAAAGACTACATTCTCAGTTTAAAACAAGCAGGCACGCCCTTTAAAGCAGCTTACACCTTCCCCAAAGCTAATCAAGATTTTTGGATTCGCTACTGGTTTGCCGCAGCAGGCATTAATCCCGATACTGATATTAATCTGCTTGCCGTACCCGCCGCGCAAACGGTTGCCAACATGAAGACTGGAACGATGGACGGTTTCAGTACAGGCGACCCCTGGCCCTATCGTATCATTGCAGACGACATTGGCTTCATGGCAGCTTTAACCTCTGAAATCTGGCCCTACCACCCAGAAGAGTACTTAGCTATTCGAGGTGACTGGGTAGACAAGAACCCCAAAGCGACCAAAGCCATTTTAAAAGCAGTCATGGAGGCACAGCAGTGGTGCGATAAGTCTGAAAACAAAGCAGAAATGGCAAAAATCCTTTCTGGCGCAGGCTATTTCAACGTACCAGTCGCCGTTTTAGAAGAACCTATGACAGTAGGCTATAAAATGGGCGATAACAAAGCAGATATAAAAGATGTGGCCAAGCAAGGCGTACTCTACTGGAAAGATCCTTTAGGTAACGTCTCTTATCCCTACAAGAGCCACGATCTTTGGTTCCTGACAGAAAGCGTTCGTTGGGGCTTCTTACCTAAAGATATCTTAACTAATGCAAAAGCGCTTATTGATAAAGTCAATCGAGAAGATCTCTGGAAAGAAGCAGCTAAGGAAGCAGGAATTGCCGACGCAGATATTCCGACTAGCACATCCAGAGGCGTTGAGAAGTTTTTTGATGGCAAAGAATTCGATCCAGAAAATCCACAAGCTTACCTAGATAGTTTGGAGATTAAGAAGGCCTAGAAGAATTCTGAATTCTGAAAAGTATGGACCTAGAAAAAAGTAAAAAACAAAAATTAAGAAAGGAGAAAAATTAACCAATGACCGCAACTTTAAGAAGTCGTAATGGCGTTACAGGAAATCCTATTAGCGATTTTTGGAAAAAATATTCTAAAGACATTATCCCGCCCATTATTGGAATCTTCGCGTTTTTAGTTGTGTGGCAGGTACTAACAGCCATAGGGCTAATTAAGCTGCCAGGGCCTTTAGAAATTATCACCAATGAACGCACCCGGACTTATTTAATGTATCCTTGGTTTGATCGCGGTGGAATAGATAAAGGACTATTTTGGCAAACCTTAGAAAGTTTAAAGCGAGTCTTAATCGGCTATTCTTTAGCGGCTGTTGTTGGCATTGGTGTTGGTATTTTAATTGGAGTCAGTCCAATTATTAATAAAGCCTTAGATCCTCTGTTTCAGTTTCTTAGAACTGTTCCGCCTTTGGCATGGGTTCCCCTTTCCTTAGCGGCTCTACAACAAAACCAACCCGCAGCACTGTTTGTCATTTTTATCACCGCAGTTTGGCCGATTTTAATTAACACAGCAGTTGGGGTTCAACAAATTCCTCAAGATTATATTAACGTCAGACAAGTTTTACAGTTGTCCCCTCAAAAATTCTTCTTCAAAATTCTCATTCCCTCCGCACTTCCTTATATTTTCACCGGATTGAGAATCGCGATCGGATTGGCATGGCTAGCAATTATTGCCGCAGAAATCGTTATGTCTGGAATCATAGGAATTGGCTTCTTTATCTGGGATGCCTATCAAAATAACTACATCAGCGACATTATTTTGGCCCTTGTCTACATCGGTGCAGTTGGTTTAATTCTCGATCGCGTCGTGGCTTGGATACAAACCTTAATTGTCCCTGGCGAATAAACAGTTATCAGAGAAAAAAGTAACTGATAACTGATAGCTAAAACTGATAACTGGAGAACTGAAATGAGCGTTTTTGTAGCAGTTGACAACATTGACAAAGTTTTTAACCTTACCGGAGGCGGTCAATATATCGCCCTCAAAGGAATCGATTTAGAGATTAAAAAAGGCGAATTTATTTCCCTCATCGGTCACTCTGGTTGCGGGAAATCGACCTTACTTAACATGATTGCTGGTTTAGACTTACCTAGCGAAGGCATCGTGACCTTAGAAGGGCAACAAATCAAAAAACCAGGGCCCGATCGCATGGTAGTCTTCCAAAACTATTCTCTCTTGCCTTGGCTGACAGTCAGACAAAATATTGCCCTAGCCGTTGATGAAGTCATGACCGGTGCGCCGCCAGGAGAACGCCGCCAGATTGTAGAAGAATATATTGATATGGTCGGTTTGCGCCACGCTGTTGATAAACTCCCCAAACAGCTATCAGGGGGAATGAAACAACGAGTTGCGATCGCCCGCGCCCTTTCCATTCGTCCCAAATTGCTCTTACTCGACGAACCTTTTGGTGCCTTAGACGCACTCACCAGAGGAAGCTTGCAAGAGCAGTTGATGAAGTTGTGCCAAGAATATCACATCACCTCAGTCATGGTGACTCACGACGTAGACGAAGCCGTGCTGTTGTCTGATCGAATCGTGATGCTAACCAACGGCCCCGCCTCTAAAATTGGGGGAATCTTAGAAGTAGACATTCCCCGTCCTCGTCAACGCATGGAAGTCATCCAGCATCCGAGTTACTACAGCTTACGCAGCGAAATTATTTACTTCCTCAACCAACAAAAACGGGTCAAGAAATTACGTGCCAGAAAAACCGCAGTTATTGCTCGCCACGGCTTAGAAAAAGTCAACCTAGAAATTGGTTTTGTTCCCCTTGCCGCCTGCGCTCCCCTCGTTGTTGCTAAAGAAAAAGGCTTCTTCGTCAAGCATGGGTTGGATGAAGTCAACTTAGTGCGAGAAACCAGTTGGCGGGGCATTGTCGATGGAATAATTAACGGCCATTTAGATGCAGCACAAATGCCTTCGGGAATGCCAACTTGGTTAACGGCTGGCGGACATCAAGAAACTCCCGTTCCGATTGTCAGCGCCTTGACCATGACCCGCAATGGGAATGCCATCACCCTAGCCAAGAAATTTTACGACCAGGGAGTCACCAGCGCCAAAGAATATAAACAGAGGTTACTTGCGTTGGATGGGGAATCTCACACCCTTGGGATGGTGCATCCTTCCTCAATGCACAACCTGTTACTGCGGTACTGGTTAGCAGCAGGTGGCATCGATCCTGATCGCGATGTTTCTCTCAAGACGATTCCACCCGCACAGATGGTTGTCGATCTCAAAGCGGGAACGATTGATGGGTATTGTGTCGGCGAACCTTGGAACTTCCGCGCTGCGATGGAAGGAGTGGGCTTTGTCGTCGCCACCGATCTAGAAATTTGGCTGGGACATCCTGGCAAAGTCTTAGGCGTAAGAGAAGATTGGGCTAACACCTATCCCAATAGCCATATTGCTTTGGTGAAAGCGTTACTGGAAGCCTGCCGCTACTGTGCCGATCCCGCCAATCACGAAGAAATTCGTCAACTGCTTGCCGATCGCAAGTATCTCAGTACCAAGGTTGAATACATTCAATTAGGCGATCCCAATGTTAATAGTTGTAGCTTGGACAAGCCGATGCAAGAATACGCCCACCATCTGTTCTTTGGCGATGGGGTCAATCGTCCTAGCCGCACGGAACACCTCTGGATGATGACGCAGATGGCTCGCTGGGGTGAGATTCCCATGCCGCGTAACTGGGTCGAAATTCTAGAGCGAGTTTGTCGGGTAAGCGTATTCAGTACTGCTGCACGGGAATTGGGCATGAGTGATATTAAGTATCATCGAGGCGCGATCGAGTTGTTTGATGGGATTCCCTTTGATTGTGAAGATCCACTTGGCTATCTCAACAAATTAGAAATTAAGCGCAACATCACGATGGCAGAAATTCATCTCGATGCCCCAAGGATCATGGCTGCTGCTTAATCAGTTATGAGTCGGTAGTGCGGGCATCCTGTCCGCATCAGGTAATATCTTGCCCCCGCGAGCAAGATGCTCGCACTACTGTCTAACTCCTAACTTTTAACAACTAATCGATATAAACCAAGATAAAACGCTAAAAACTATGCAAGCAATTGATACTCAAAGCAAACAACGCAAACCCCAAGGCTCCGACAACGAATCATTTCTCGTGATTGAAGAGGTTTCAAAAGTTTATCCCACGCCAACAGGCCCCTATACGGTTTTAGAAAAAGTTAATATGACCGTTAGCGAAGGGGAATTTATCTGTGTGATCGGACACTCTGGCTGCGGAAAATCAACCCTTTTGAATATGGTTTCTGGTTTCGCTCAACCAACAAGCGGTTCGGTGCGATTGCATGGAAAATCTATTAGCAAACCCGGCCCCGATCGCATGGTGGTTTTCCAAAACTATGCCCTTTTACCTTGGCTAACGGTATTTGAAAATGTTTATTTAGCCGTTGATTCTGTTTATCCCAAAAAATTAGAAGCCGAGAAAAGAGCGATCGTCCGCGACCATTTAGCGATGGTGGGATTGACTGAAGCAGCCGAGAAAAAACCCCCTCAGATTTCTGGTGGGATGAAGCAACGGGTATCTATTGCGAGAGCGCTATCAATTCGTCCCGAAGTGCTAATTTTAGACGAACCTTTTGGAGCATTAGATGCAATAACTAAAGAAGAATTACAAGAAGAATTACTCAAAATCTGGAGCGATCATCGCTGTACAGTATTGATGATTACTCACGATATCGATGAAGCGCTATTTTTAGCCGATAAATTAGTCATGATGACGAATGGCCCTGCGGCAACTATTGGCGAAATCATGGAGATTCCTTTCCCGCGCCCAAGAGATCGCGATCGCATCATGGAAGATCCGCAATATTACGATCTCCGCAACTACGCCCTAGACTTCCTTTACAATCGTTTCGCTCACGACGATGCAGCCTAGTATCAGTTGTCAGTAATCAGAAGGCAGAGGGCAGCTATGCAGAGGGCAGAGGGGGCAGGGGAAGCAGGAGAGAGAGAGGGGAGTGTGGGAAGTGTGGGAAGTGTGGGGAGAGGGGAAGCAGGGGAAGCAGGGGAAGCAGGAGAAGAATTTCCCAATCACCTTCTCACCAATCACCAATCACCAATTCCCAATAAGCTTGCTAGCAAGGCTTTTTGCGCGTGCATCCGATTTTCTGCCTGATCCCAAACTCGCGATTGCTTGCCTTCAATGACGGCTTCGGTAATTTCCTCTCCTCGGTGAGCGGGTAAACAGTGTAATACAATAGCATCTGAGTCGGCAGAGCCAAGCAGTTCTTCGTTTAACTGATAGGGTTGGAAAATGGGAATTCTCGACTCAGCCGAGGCTTCTTGTCCCATACTTGCCCAAACGTCTGTATAGAGGACTTGCGAGCCTTTAACGGCTTCAATGGGGTCATCAGTGAGGATAATTTCTGCCCCATTGACTGCCAATTGCCTTGCTTTTTCTACAATAGCGCGATCGGGTTGGTAAGCTTCTGGCGTAGCTACGCGAACTTTCATGCCCATCAAGGCTCCGCCTAAAATTAAGGAATGAGCGACATTATTGCCATCTCCGAGATAAGTGACGGTTATGCCAGAAAGCGAACCAAAACACTCTTTAATCGTCAAAAAATCTGCCAAAATTTGACAGGGATGTTCTAAATCGCTCAAGGCATTGATAATAGGAATCTGGGAATAGTGAGCAAAGGTTTCTAAGTCTTCTTGCTTAAACGTTCGCACGGCTAAGATATCCAAGTAGCGATCTAAGACCCTAGCTGTATCGGAGATGGGTTCGCCTCTGCCTACTTGAGTGACATTGGGATTGAGATCGATGACCTGACCGCCTAGTTGATACATGGCTACGCTAAA
>CAYTUO010000033.1:4616-18873 GCA_964441015.1 uncultured Pleurocapsa sp. | reverse complement strand
TATCAGTTATCAGTGTCAGGAGTTCAGGAGTTCAGGAGTTCAGGAGTTCAGGAGTAAATATTCTTCCTTGTCCCCCCACACTCCCCACACTCCCCACACTCCCAATCACCAATCACCAATCACCAGTCACCAATCACCAATCACCCATTTTAAAAACATTTTTGTTGTTTAATTCGGGTCAGGGAAAATGCACTCAAGCATAAGTTAAAAACCTTATACAATCTAAAGTCTAGATTTTTGATAGCAAGGCATTGATTCTATTTTTTTTCTTAAAGTTTTTATTTTTATAAAAGATTCGATCTAAACTTAAATTGACAGAAAAAGCGACAAAATATTGTAAGGATTTAACTAAATTTTAGGAAGAGTTAAATAGATATTAAGTCAAGCTTTTCTAACAATTAAAAAAGTCTGTAATAGACGAGGTTGAGCCATGATCGAACTTAATAATTTCCCACTGCCAGTCAAGAAATAGTCGAGGCAAGCCCGAAGGTTTAATCATTTCGAGTCAATTAAGGGGCAAAATCGATGCAAACCATTTCTGCTGAAAAAAAAGATCAAGAAGCGCAAAGCGCAACAAAAACTAACCCCAAGAACAATAAACAGGGAGACAAACGCTTAAAGGCGCTAGATATCACCATGAAGCGCCACCACTACCGTCAAGATGCTTTGATTGAAGTCCTGCACAAAGCTCAGGAATCCTATGGATATTTGGAACCAGAGGTACTTGAATATGTGGCGCGACAGTTGAAATTGCCCTTGAGTCGCGTTTACGGCGTAGCCACTTTCTACCATCTCTTTTCCCTCAAACCCACTGGCAAGCATAGTTGTGTCGTTTGTTTGGGAACGGCTTGTTATGTTAAAGGAAGCGGCAAGATCGTAACAGAACTAGAGAAAGAATGCGGCATTCATGTGGGTGAAACTACGGCGGATGGAACGGTTTCTCTTATGACTGCTCGTTGTATCGGTGCTTGTGGCATTGCGCCAGCAGTCGTTTTTGATGGTGTCGTAGCAGGAAAACAAGAGCCAGAGATGGTACTCGAAAAAATTAAAACTTGGCAGTCTGAAGCCTGAACGATCTTAACGGCGACCCAAGGGGCGATCGCAGAGGAGAAAAAAAATTATGGATTGGAACGAACTATTAGAAGTTGCCCAAACAGAACGGGCAAGACAAAAAAGCGTGCGGGTACATTGCTGTACCTCAACGGGTTGCCAAGCAGCCAATTCTCTAGCCGTGAAAGAGAATTTGAAGAAAGCTGTAGAACAGTCGGGATTGAGCGATCGCGTCGAAATAGTTGGGGTTGGTTGTATGGGCTTTTGCGGGCGCGGGCCATTGGTGCAAATCGATCCAGAAGACACCCTCTATGAAGAAGTCACCCCAAAAGCTGCCCCCAGTATCATTGAAGCTTTCAATGGCGGAGAAGCTATAGCCAGCAAAGGCGACTCGCAACACCCATTTTTTGCTCGCCAGATGCGGATCGTCAGGAAACATAGCGGCAAGATCGATCCCGATCGCATTGAAGAATATATCGCCGTAGGAGGCTATCAGTCTCTCTACAAAGCAATTTACGAAATGACTCCCGCCCAAGTAGTTGAAGAGATTAGTAAAAGTGGATTGCGAGGACGCGGTGGCGGAGGCTATCCCACGGGTTTGAAATGGGCAACCGTAGCCAAAATGCCTGGAGAACAGAAATACGTCATCTGTAACGGCGATGAAGGCGATCCGGGTGCTTTTATGGATCGCAGCGTCCTAGAGAGTGACCCCCATCTAGTATTAGAGGGAATGGCGATCGCGGGGTATGCCGTTGGTGCAACTCACGGCTTTATTTACGTTCGCGCCGAATATCCCCTCGCCATTGAAAGACTGCAAAAAGCGATCGCTCAAGCCAAAAAATACGGAATTTTGGGCAGTCAAATCTTTGATTCTCCCTTTGATTTTAAAATCGACATCCGCATCGGTGCAGGTGCCTTTGTCTGCGGAGAAGAAACGGCTTTGATCCAGTCAATTGAAGGCAAGCGTGGCAATCCGGTTCCCCGTCCTCCCTATCCCGCCGAATCCGGTTTGTGGCAATATCCTACCCTGATTAACAACGTCGAAACCTTTGCCAACATCGCCGCGATTATTAAAGAAGGGGCAGACTGGTACGCCAGCATTGGCACTGACAAGAGCAAAGGCACGAAAATCTTTGCCCTGACAGGGAAAATCTGCAACAACGGACTGATCGAAGTGCCGATGGGAATTACCCTGCGAGAAATTGTCGAAGAATTGGGCGGCGGCGTTCCCGACGGAGAAGTTAAAGCCGTACAAACAGGCGGCCCTTCTGGCGGGTGTATTCCTGCGTCCCTACTCGATACGCCTGTCGATTACGATTCCTTGACCAAAGTCGGTTCAATGATGGGGTCTGGGGGAATGGTAGTGATGGATCAAAGCACCAGTATGGTAGAAGTCGCTCAATTCTATATGGAATTCTGTCGAGAAGAATCCTGCGGCAAATGTATTCCCTGTCGGGCGGGAACGGTGCAACTCCACGAACTCCTCACCAAGATTATCAAAGGGCAGGCCACCTCAGCAGATTTGCAGAAATTAGAAGCTCTTTGTTACATGGTGAAAGATACCAGCCTGTGCGGTTTAGGAATCAGTGCCCCCAATCCCGTCTTGAGTACGCTGAAATACTTTAAGGAAGAGTATCTGGAACTAATTGAGCAAGAAAGCCCTAACGGGAAAGTATTAGCGACTAGCACTCAATCCAAAATCTAAAATCCTTTCATCTAAAATTGGTAGGGGAGAAAATTTTATGTCAGTCAGAACCTTAACCATCGATAGCCAACCCATCGCCATTGAAGAGGGAGCTACAATTTTAGAAGCTGCGAAAGAAGCAGGCATTCCCATTCCCACGCTTTGCCATTTAGAGGGAATTTCCGATGTGGGGGCTTGTCGGTTGTGCTTGGTAGAAATTGAAGGTACAAACAAACTTTTGCCTGCTTGCGTCACTAAAGTCGCAGAGGAGATGGCCGTTCATACCAATACCCCCAAACTGCAAGAATATCGCCGCATGACAGTAGAATTACTCTTTGCAGAAGGCAATCACGTCTGTTCCGTTTGCGTCGCCAACGGCAATTGCGAACTTCAGGACGTTGCTATTCAAGTGAGAATGGATCATACACGCTTTCCCTATCGCTTCCCCAATCGCGGCGTTGATATTTCTCACCCGCAATTTGGTATTGACCACAATCGTTGTATCCTCTGTACTCGCTGCGTTCGCGTTTGCGATGAAATTGAAGGGGCGCACGTTTGGGATGTTGGTCAGCGCGGTGCGTCTGCCTATATTGTCTCCGGTTTAAATCAGCCTTGGGGAGAGGTGAGTGCTTGTACCTCTTGTGGGAAGTGCGTTGATGCTTGTCCTACCGGGGCAATCTTCCGCAAGGGAACCACCACGGCAGAGAAGGATCGCGATCACGCCAAACTCGAATTTCTGGTTAATGCTAGAAAGAAACATGAATGGACGCGGTAACAGTAATCAATAATCAGTAATCAGTAATCAGTAATCAGTGATTTAGTATATCCCTAGCTACTGAACTCTTGTACAGACGTTGCACTGCAACGTCTCTACGACTCCTAAACTCCTAAAAAAGGTGACCGATGAACAAGATTAAATTTGCTACGGTATGGTTAGCGGGATGTTCGGGCTGTCATATGTCATTTCTCGATCTCGATGAATGGTTGATTGAACTGGCTAACTATGTTGATGTCGTCTACAGTCCCGTCGGTTGCGACCTCAAAGAATATCCCGAAGGCGTTGACGTTTGCTTAGTCGAAGGAGGAGTAGCCAACGAGGACAACTTAGAGTTAATTCGCCTTGTGAGGGCCAGGACAAAAACCCTCGTTTCCTTCGGCGATTGTGCCGTCACTGCCAACGTTCCAGCAATGCGGAATATACTTAAAGGAGCCGATCCCGTCTTACAAAGGGGCTATATTGAATTAGCCGATCTCAAACCCCAACTCCCCCACGAACCGGGAATTGTCCCCGAATTGTTGGATAAAGTTCTCCCCGTTCATGAAGTCGTTCCCGTAGACATTTTTATGCCGGGATGTCCGCCCGATGCCCCTCGCATTAAGGCAACCCTCGAACCGTTATTGCGGGGAGAAAAACCCAAGATGGAAGGAAGGGAAATGATTAAGTTTGGGTAGCATATAATCCGCGAGTAACTATAAAAAGCTTACAGTGCCTTAAGCGGGTGTAATGGGCGTAGTGCTGGTTGGCGGCGAGGTGCGATCGCGCGATCCGATCTGCGTAGAGTTGCCGCCGGAACCACACCGACCACTCGATCGCGTCTAAGTAAAGTCATGTCCCGACGCAAAGATTAGCAAACATTTGTTCTGGCGTTATTCAGCAGTCTGGGAGAAACCCATAGCATAATTTAACCTTGGAGGCAACTATGGCGAAAACAATCGTAATCGATCCAGTCACGCGAATAGAAGGTCACGCGAAAATTTCTATCTATTTAAACGATGCGGGGGAAGTCGATGATGCCCGCTTTCATGTCGTTGAATATCGGGGATTTGAGAAATTCTGCGAGGGAAGACCTTTCCCCGAAATGGCTGGCATTACTGCCCGAATTTGCGGCATCTGTCCGGTGAGTCACTTGCTTGCTTCAGCAAAAACAGGCGATAAACTGCTGGCAGTTAAAGTGCCCCCTGCGGGAGAAAAGCTACGGCGTTTGATGAATTTAGGACAAATTACCCAATCTCATGCCCTTTCCTTCTTCCATCTCAGCAGTCCTGATTTTCTTTTGGGATGGGATAGCGATCCGGCAAAACGTAATATATTTGGTTTAATTGCCGCCGATCCAGAGTTAGCTCGTGCGGGAATTCGCTTGCGCCAATTCGGACAGACGGTGATAGAACTGCTGGGTGCCAGGAAAATTCATGCAGCTTGGGCGGTTCCTGGCGGCGTGCGATCGCCCCTTTCAGAAGAAGGACGAACGTGGATAGGCGATCGCCTCCCAGAGTCTTTTACCACCATCAGAACGGCACTAGATCTATTTAAAAATCTCCTCGATCGCTTCGCCACTGAAGTCGAGGCATTTGGTCAATTTCCCTCCCTGTTCATGGGATTAGTGGGCAAAAATGATGAATGGGAGCATTACGGCGGTCACATTCGCTTCACCGATAGCCAAGGCAATATTGTCGCTGATGGTCTTAGCGAAGATGATTACAAAGACTTTTTAGGGGAAGCGGTGGAACAATGGTCGTATCTAAAATTCCCCTATTACAAACCCTTGGGTTATCCCGACGGCATCTATCGGGTTGGGCCCTTGGCAAGATTGAATGTTTGCTCTAATTTCGGTACGCCAGAAGCAGATAAAGAATTGCAAGAGTATCGCGATCGCGCTGGTGGGGTTGCGACCTCTTCATTCTTCTATCACTATGCCCGCCTAATTGAAATCTTAGGTTGCTTAGAGCGGATCGCGCAACTGCTCGACGATCCCGATATCGTTTCCCAGCGTACTCGTGCCACGGCTGGAATCAACCAACTCGAAGGCATTGGTGTTAGCGAAGCACCCAGGGGAACGCTCTTCCACCATTACCAAATCGACGAAAACGGTTTGATTAAAAAAGTCAATCTGATTATTGCCACGGGGCAAAACAACCTGGCCATGAACAAAACCGTTACCCAAATCGCCAAGCATTATATCCACGGAACGGAAATTCCCGAAGGAATGCTCAACCGAGTAGAAGCTGGAATTCGTGCTTTTGACCCTTGTTTGAGTTGTTCTACCCACGCAGCAGGTCAAATGCCGTTGCAAGTCGAACTCGTCGGCGCAGATGGCACGGTGCTTAAAGAAGTTTGGAGAGGATAGAAAAAGGGATTGACACTCTCCCGTTTACTACTGAACTCCCAAAAATCATTTCCTTTGAGATGAAACTTTAAGCCTTTTTGCCCGTCTTTCCCAGTAAAACCTCGTCAACGCGATTACAATAAAGTGAATTAAGCTCAACTGTAGCGGAGTAAGCAATCTAATGTGCGGTATTGTTGGTTATATCGGTACTCAAACAGCAGTAGATATTTTGCTCGAAGGTTTGGAAAGACTAGAATATCGAGGCTATGATTCTGCGGGAGTCGCCACAGTCTTAGAAGGACAACTCCACTGCGTTCGCGCTAAAGGTAAACTCTATAACCTGCGGGAAAAACTGGCTAGAGAAGTCAATCTTGCTCGCATCGGCATCGGACATACCCGTTGGGCCACTCATGGGAAACCCGAAGAACACAATGCCCATCCCCACATGGATACCTATGGACGAGTCGCTGTCGTCCAAAACGGAATTGTTGAAAACTACCAGGAGTTACGAGAAGAACTCATCAGCAAAGGACATGAATTTCGTTCGGAAACGGATACCGAAGTGATTCCCCATCTGATTGCTGAGTTATTACCCGTAAAGACAGAGGAAGATTTAAGCCATCCCAGTCCTTTCTTAAAAGCCGTCCAACAATCGGTCAATCGACTAGAAGGGGCATTGGCTATCGCGGTTCTTTGTGCAGATTATCCCGATGAACTGATCGTTGCTCGCCAACAGGCTCCTTTGATTGTAGGATTCGGTCAGGGAGAATTTTTCTGCGCCTCCGATGCTACTGCCTTAGTCTCCCATACCCGCGCCGTATTGCCCTTAGATAATGGAGAAATTGCCCGCCTTACGCCGTTAGGGATAGAAGTCTACGATTTTACGGGCAAGCGCCTCAAAAAACTGCCCCACATCCTCGACTGGACTTCCACCACGGTAGAAAAACAGGGCTTCCGTCACTTCATGCTCAAAGAAATTCACGAGCAACCAGGGGTAGTACGCACTTGTCTAGAAACCTATCTCAATCGCGACTGGCACGCTAAAGAGAATCCCAATTACAGCCCGATTAATTTAGGAATCCCGCCAGAATTTTACGACAATCTAGAACATATTCAAATCCTCGCCTGCGGTACAAGTTGGCACGCCAGTTTGGTTGGCAAATACCTGATCGAACAGTTGGCAGGCATTCCCACTTTTGTGCAATACGCCTCAGAATTTCGCTACGCGCCAACGCCAATTATTGCCAATACCCTCACCATCGGCGTTACTCAGTCGGGAGAAACGGCGGATACGCTAGCTGCCCTAGAAGCCGAAAAACAGCGTCGAACTGGACTAGAAGCCAAATATGCGCCTCGTATTTTAGGGATTACCAATCGCCCTGAAAGTACGCTGGCCCGTATGGTAGATCGCATTATCAACACCCAAGCTGGCATCGAAATTGGTGTAGCAGCAACTAAAAGTTTTGTCGCTCAACTGATGGGATTCTATTTCCTGGCACTGGATTTAGCCTATCAGCGTCAAACTCTCCCGTTAGAAAAACTGGAGGCGATTGTAGGACAATTGCGCCAACTGCCCGGACAAATCGAACTGATTTTAGAAAAACAAAACCCTCTGATTGAAGAACTCGCCCACGAATTTGCCGAAACGCAAGACTTTATCTTTATTGGACGGGGGATTAATTTCCCCATTGCCTTAGAAGGGGCACTCAAACTCAAAGAAATCAGCTACATCCATGCAGAAGGCTATCCCGCCGGAGAAATGAAACACGGGCCCATTGCCTTGCTCGATTCAAAAGTGCCAGTCGTCGCGATCGCAGTTCCAGGTAGCGTCTATGAAAAAGTCCTCTCCAACGCCCAAGAAGCAAAAGCCCGCGATGCTCGTCTTATAGGCGTGACGGCAATGACTGATTTGCAAGCAGGCTCGATCTTTGACGATTTATTAGCTGTTCCCAGCGTAGATGAATTACTATCGCCTGTTTTGACGGTAATTCCCTTGCAACTATTGGCTTATCACATTGCAGCGCGTCGCGGTTTGGATGTGGATCAGCCGAGGAATTTAGCCAAATCGGTTACTGTAGAATAGCTCATCAGTTATCAGATGAACCTACGAGATATTGTCAGTCGCGTTATTATCGAGCCGCGCAAACTGACAGAATATGCTCTCAATTCCGATAACCCCAAAGGTGCTGATAAAGCGCTCATGTTTCAACTTTATCTCGGTTTCAGCAAAGATAATTATGAGCCATTGCTAGAACAGATATTGGCCCAAGTTTTAGAAGCTGAGGTTATTCTACAGCGTACAGATGAATATGGGCAGCGCTATCAAGTAGATTTGGAAATTAGAGGAGTAGAGGAAGGACAGCGAGAGATTGTTCGCACAGGTTGGATAGTAGAGCCTGGAAGTGATGCAGCCAGGTTAGTTACGCTATATGTAAGGAAACGGCAATGATTGAACCAGAGTTATTTGATGTAGTTGAGTTGTTGGTAGATTTGCCTGAGTTTAATCTCCGTGTAGGAATGCAGGGAGCTATTGTGGAGTGTTTTGATGATGGTAAGTATGAGGTAGAGTTTACGAATCAGTATGGGGAAACAATTGCTTTATGTACTCTATCTTCTGAGCAGTTTATGGTAGTTTGGAAAGCTAAAACGAAGAGATGGTTATCGGTATCAGAGCAAGTAATGTCTGTGATAGTTAGATTGTCTGAGGAGCGTAGGAGGGAAGTATTAGATTTTGCTCGGTTTTTGTATCAAAAGTAGTTTGAGCAGTTGATCTCCCTCTTCCTTCTGCCATGCTGCTTTAGTAAATTCCTGCCAAACTGGCCACTTCCTTGAGGAAAATAATGTTATCGTGCGATTGTTTATACGCAATTTATTCAATCAGTTATCGTTAGCCGAAAAAAGCCAAGAGAGCAAAAAGCGTCTTGATCCTTGAGAAATATTAAATTTGCCGTTTGAAGAATCTGCACTGATAACTATTTAGTGATCACTGAATATGAACGCTGATACATTATTAGAATTAAACTTTCAATCTCTAATTGAGGCAGCAGTTGAAAAACATCAGCTAGGTCGATGGAATGAGGCAGAGTCTCTCTACAAGCAAATCGTACAAATCCTACCCAATCTTGAGCTAGAAGCCGAGCAAGACTCCTTAAAACACCAAGAAAACCTGATTGCAATTATTACCAATTTGGGAACTGTTCTGCGGCAACAGGGCAAGTTAGAAGAAGCGGCCCAGACCTATCGACAAGCGATCGCACTCAAACCGGATTTTGCTGAGGCTTATAACAACTTGGGCAATACCCTGGGGGGCCAGGGAAAGCTAACAGAAGCGATTGAAACCTATCAACAATCGATCGCGCTCAAACCGGATTTTGCTGAGGCTTACAACAATTTGGGCAATGCACTCCAAGACCAGGGCAAACTAGAAGAAGCCGTCCAAGCTTATCAGCACGCCATTAGCCTCAACCCCGATTTTGCTGAAGCTCATTACAATTTGGGCAATATTTTCCACGGTCAGGGCAAGCTGGAAGAGGCGATCGAAGCTTATCATCAAACCTTGAAGAGCAACCCTGACTTTACTCAAGCCCAATTTGGCATTTGCATCAGTCAGTTGCCAGTTATTTATTCCAGTTTTGAGGAAATTCAGCTAAGGCGAAATAACTATCAAAACCATCTCCAAAATTTGGCGCAAAGCTATCAAGCAGCAGAACCACAAGCGCGAGCCAAAGCAGCCGAGGCGGTCGGTTCCTTGCAGCCTTTTTTCCTGGCTTACCAAGGGTTAAATGACCGAGATTTGCAGCAAATTTACGGGGAAACCATCTGTCAGTTGATGGCGAGTCGCTACCCCCAATGGAGTCAGCCCATTGTCCTTTCTCCCCTAAAACCTAACGAAAAAATTCGGGTCGGAGTGTTTTCTGGATTTTTTTACAATCATTCCGTTTGGAAAATTCCGGTCAAAGGCTGGGTTCAAAATCTAGATAGAAATAAGTTTGAACTGTTTGGTTATTACACCGATTCCCGACGCGATCGCGAAACCGTTATCGCCGAGCGAGCTTTTGATAAATTTATTCAAGGCTCTTTTCCGGTAGAAAGATGGTGCGAGACAATCGCGCAAGATAAATTGCACGTCCTGATTTTTCCAGAATTTGGGATGGACCCGACGACAGTTCAGCTAGGTTGCTTGAGATTGGCTCCAATTCAAATAACCTCTTGGGGACACCCTGACACCAGTGGAATGCCTACGATTGACCATTATCTCAGTAGCGACCTAATGGAACCCGATAAGGCTCAAGAGCATTACACGGAAAAGTTAGTCAGATTGCCCAATCTTTCCATTTATTACACCCCTTTGCCCGTTCCAACGCCCAGGAGAAGTAAACAAGATATCGGCATGGCAGAAGATGAGATCCTGTTCTGGTGCTGCCAATCGCTGTATAAGTATTTGCCCCAACATGATGATGTCTTCCCCCGAATTGCGAAGGCGGTAGGAAAGTGTAAGTTTGTCTTTATCGAATACATCAAAGGCAATTATATTACCGAGCGATTTCGCCAGCGTTTAAGCGGTGCTTTTGAGCAATTTGGACTCAATTATCAAGACTACTGTCTATTTTTACCTCGTTTGGATGCTGCAACCTTTGCGGGAACGGCAGCAATTGCCGATGTCTTGTTGGATAGCATTGGTTGGTCGGGATGCAACTCTACTCTAGAATCCATCGCCCATGACATTCCCGTGGTCACCTTGCCTGGAGATTTGATGCGCGGACGGCATACGCTGGCAATTCTAAACATGATGGGCATCCAAGAGACGATCGCATCGAGTAAAGAGGAGTATATCGAGCTTGCTGCACGTCTGGGACGAGATCCGCACTATCGTCAAGAGATCTCCCGCCAAATCGCTGACAATAAGTACAAGCTATATGGCGACCTACAACCAATCGTTGCCCTAGAAAATTTTCTCTTGACTGCCGTTCATAAAAAAGTCCTTCAGCTTGCCGTTCACTGTCATCGAACCCATCACTTAAGGGAAGCAGAACAGACCTACCGCAAGATTTTGCAACGCCAGTCCGACGATCCAGAAGCGCTCTACGGGTTAGGAGTACTGCTCAACCAGATTGGCGATCGCGATCGCGCCGAAGAGTTATTTAGAGACGTTCTCAACGTTCAACCCAACTCGGTCAAAGCGTTAGTCAGTTTGGGCAATTTGCGTCAAGCACAAGGACGGTTGTCAGAAGCAGTAAGATTCTATCAACAAGCTTTAGCCCTTGGGCCCAATTCGCTGCCCGTGCTTAACAACCTTGGCTATGTCCTGCAACAACAAGGTCAATGGGATGACGCGATCGCCTGTTACCAAAAAGCTTTGCAGCTTCAGCCTAATTTAGTGGAGGCCGAGGTGAATTTAGCGAATGCTCTTTATGCTCAAGGAAAGTTACCCCCAGACAAGCAAGCGCACTATGCCGCGTTGAACGCCAAGCTGGGAATGACCCAGCAACAACAAGGGAATTTCACGACAGCTACTGAATGCTATCAACAGGCAATTATGATGCAACCCGATTTAGGAGACGTTCATTATCATTTGGGAGTTGCCCTCGAACAACAAGGTCAGTTAGATGATGCGATCGCCTGCTATCAGAGAGCAATAGACTTCAATTCCTACTCTGGAAAAGCTTACTATCATTTGGGAAAGATTTATCAAGAGCGGAACAGCTTGCCAGAAGCGGCATCGGCTTATCGACAAGGATTAAAACTCCTCAATCCCCATTTTGCAAAAGTCATTGAAGTTCGTCAGGACACTGTACTTGTGGAAAAAGAGCAGGTGCGATCGGCGCTTCCACAGACAGAGGTCATGATAGGAAAGTATCGGTTTCCAGCAATTCCTTCAGTGCCAGATAGCGAGAAAAAGCGACCTTTCTGGAGTGTCGTCATTCCCGTGCGCGATCGAACTCGATATCTTCTAGAATGCTTGGCCAGCGTGCTAGCGCAATGGATAGGTGACGAGGACATGGAAATTCTGGCGATCGACGATGCCAGTACGCCACCACGCTTCGATCTCGTCAATTCGATAGCAGGAGGAGTCGTCCGCTATTACCGCAACCCAGAAAATTTGAGACAAGCGAGAACTTGGAATACAGGAGTTGCCCTCAGTCGAGGCCAATGGATTCATCTGCTTCACGATGACGATTATGTCCTGCCTGGTTTTTATTCCCAGCTTAAGCAGAGTTTAGAAGGGTGTTCGGAATCGATTGGCGCAGCTTTTACCGGATTTGAAAATATTAACGAGCAGGGGGAAGTCCTTTTCTCCAAACAAGTCTACGGAGAACGAAGGGGGATCGCGCCGGATTTCTTGCAATTGGTTGGCGTGGCAAATCCTTTAAATCCGCCTGCGGTGGTTATTCGTCGGGCAACTTACGAACGCCTGGGAGGTTATCATTGCGAATTGTCAGGCACTGTTGACTGGGAACTTTACAAACGGATTGCCGCTTTTTCTGACTGGTGGTACGAACCCGAAATTTTGGCTCGCTATCGCCAGCACTCCCAAAGCGTAACAACTCAACGTTTAACCTCTGAGTCTCCGATGAAAGCTATCCACTGCGCGATCGAGATTTCCGAAAGTTATCTGCCTGCTGAGTGTTGTTCGGAGATTACCGCCAAGTCTCGCAGCTACTACTTTGATTGGTGTCTAGAACGTGCGAGAATTCTGCTGAAGGCTGGCGATAGTTCTGAGGCTTTTCGCATGGTTCAAGAAGCGCTCAAAATTGATCGCTCTTCTCAAGCAATAGAAAAGTTATTCGCCTGGTTGACTTCAGATGAATCAGCTTCTCTAGGAGATGCGATCGCAGCTAAGTTGCTTTCACCTTCTTAAAGAATATATCTTGAACAATAATCATTTAAGCGTCCTCAACTCTTGTACAGACGTTGCAGTGCAACGTTTCTACGACTCCTGTTTTCTGCATAAATTCATTTAATTTTTTGACTTTTTTCTCTACTTTGCTCTCACGTTTATCGGCAAAAAAGTGAGGTAGTTAATTGTCGATATTTTGCTTGATATTATTGTCTTTCTGGTGAGAGATGTGACTAGTTAAATCTAAATAAACTGCCAATTTGGCAACCAGAATCTAAGTCGATTATCTATAGTAGTTATAGAAACAAAAAATCAATTCCCAAGGACATTTTAAGGAGGAACAAGTAATGATTATTTCCGATCTTAACTACCTGGAAACCTTTGTAGAAGATGCTGATATTGAAGGCGCTGGCTATGCTTTCTTCGATGAATATTTCACTCTAGATGTTAAGGCTCAGCGCTTAGCTATTGCCAACGTTCTTCAAGCTATCAAGGTAAATGCTGATGCCTATAAAACCATCAACTTTATCAAGACTGTCAGCGTTCTAGCAGACGGGTGACGAGGATGTGGAAATTGAGGAAAAATCAACTCATTTAATTTTTTGACTTTTTTCTCTACCTCGCTCTCACGCTTATTGGCAAAAGAGTGAGGTAGTTAATTGTCGATATTTTGCTGGATATTATTATCTTTCTGGTGAGAGATGTGACTAGTTAAATCTAAATAAACTGCCAATTTGGCAACCAGAATCTAAGTCGATTATCTATAGTAGTTATAGAAACAAAAAATCAATTCCCAAGGACATTTTAAGGAGGAACAAGTAATGATTATTTCCGATCTTAACTACCTGGAAACCGTTGTAGAAGATGCTAATGTTGAAGGCGCTGGCTATGCTTTCTTCGATGAAACCTTTTCTCTAGACGTTAATGCTCAGCGTTTAGCTTATGCTAACGTTCTTCAAGCTATCAAGGTACATGCTGACGAATATAAAACCATCAACTTTATCAAGGCTGTCAGCGTTAAAGCATACGTATAATGCGCTAAGAGACGAGGTGGCAATAACACCTAAAGGAATTGAAGCTGACAAAGACTCTGTGCACGGAAGATTTGTTAAGTTTCCCTCCTAAAGGTTTACTAATAGAAAGCTACCTATACTATCAAGGGGGGGACTGCTAGATTTAGCTTAATATTTCCTAGCAGTTCTTCCCTTTTTGCTTTCTTGAATTTTGAGGATAATTAGCTATGAAGATCGCAGATCTAAATTTCCTGGATGACATAGTGGAAAAGGCAGAAAGTTTAGTCGGCGGAGCCTCAGCCGAGGATTTCGGTTCATTGTTTCAAGAACTCAAATCATTAACTGGGGATACAGTTGGTTTACTAAATGCTGCCTTTAACGTAGTTGCCACTGGAACCAATGAGGCTACTACAGATATCAAGGTAGACTCATCTGGCGATGTAAAGGGCAAAGTCAGCTTCGCCTATTCAACAATAACAAATGCATTTGCATCAACACCAGGTAGTTGATGAAGTACATTTTGCCCATAAAAAGCAAGTTTTTTGCAACATGAGGGGAGAGAATCCTA
>CAYTUO010000033.1:0-4606 GCA_964441015.1 uncultured Pleurocapsa sp. | reverse complement strand
TGAGTGGGTTTGCTATTAATCAATAATTCAAACTATAGCTCAATAATCTTTGCCAAAGTGGCAACCTCTTCCCTTTTTTTCTGATTAAAATAAATTAAATTGGTACTCAGATTACTATCAAAAATCCAAGGAGAGATAACCCATGATTATTACTGATTTAGAGCATTTAGAATTTGTTTCTCAAGCCAATGAAATTCAAGGAGGAGAGGGTACAGGACTAAATCCAAAAGATATTATCGGTAAAGCTATGGCTGCCTTTTCCTTCCAATCGCTGGCTACCGGAGCTTTTGGTGCTTTTGCCGGTGGTGGGCCGAAGATTTTGACGGCTTCTAGCGGACAGAACTCAAGCGTTGGTTTCGATTTCACCTATTCAGCGATCGCTATTGGTATTCCCTTTGAAATCATGACTAACTCCTAAAAAGACACAACTCTAAGTTAAATAAGGAGGTAGCCATGATTATTCACGATCTCGATCATTTGGAATCGATTGCTGAAACAACAAACGTAGACATTTCCTACACTTTAAAAGGCGGAGCAATCCAAATAATACTCCCCAAAATAGAGTTTAAAGGATTCGTAATCGCCTCTTCCGTCCCTAGTGCTGTGGACATGGTGTTTATGGGAGATATTAAGGCAGGTCAAGTTGCCCTGATGAATGTAGCTTCAGGGGTTTATGTAAGAAATATTTTTTGATCTGTTCAAAGGGTAGTCAGAATCTTGCTCAAGAGCGAAGGAGAAACAGAATGAGTAAATTGAGGATAGACGATCTAGACTTTTGTCAGACGGAACCACCAAATTTAGAGCCAATTCAAGGTAGTGGCGACTCGACCAGAGGACTCTGGACTTGGGATATTAAGTTTGACTTCGATTGGGATGATGATGGTATTTCAGGCTGGTCTGTAGGTCATTTTTCAGTCTGGGGACTAGCGATTGGCGGAATTGTCATCCAAGTTTAGCATCTGCCGCGAGAGAGCAACGCGCTAGATCCGTAGGATTAGCATCGGGACGGTCGCTCAGATCATTCGGAGGTTTCCTCCGAATGCGCGACCTCATGAATCGCGGTCAGGGTTTACCAACGAAGCTAAAAGATAGAACTAGACTTTTAAACAATTTGAGTGACCAAAGTTCATTTCCGAGCGAGAGATATCTTGACCCGAAGAGATATCCCATCATTTTCCGTTGAGATCAAATATCAAAACTGAATCGGTGGATTGAAGCGAGAAAGATTTGTCACTCAATTTGTTTGTCCTTTGTAAATGGTATTTGTGATAGGATTTTTTTTACAGATTTTCCCTGTAGAAAATCTCTCCACAATACTAATATTGACTCCAAGCATTATGCAGGTCTTATGATAATTATAGGGGAAGTATGCCTTGAATCGATAGAAGTTGAAAATTTCCTGAAGAAGAACCTACAGCTAAAGCCACTTTGCCAGAAGATTTTATCTCAAAAAATTATCGATCGGGCCGCGTGGGAAAGAAATGTGACTGTTACAGATCAAGAGATTCAGACTGAGGCAGATCGCCAGCGCCGCGAAAGGCAGTTGGAAAAAGCTGCTGATACGCTTGCTTGGTTAACCGATGAGATGATTTCTCCTGAAGACTGGGAAGCAGGAATACGCGATCGCTTACTGGCACAAAAATTATCTAAAGCTCTCTTCTCAAAAGATATTGAGAAGTTTTTTGCTGAAAATAAAATCTATTTTGATCGCGTCTTGCTCTATCAAATTATTGTTCCTTATGAGAAACTGGCTTGGGAAATATTTTATCAAATTGAAGAAGAAGAAATGAGCTTTTACCAAGCGGCTCACCTGTATGATATTGACGAAAAGCGCAGACAACATTGTGGTTTTGAAGGAAAAATTAATCGCTGGAACCTTAAGCCAGAAATAGCAACAGCCATTTTTAGCACTCGACCCGGAGAAGTTATTAGTCCCTTCCAAACCGAGCGAGGATATCATATTCTCATGGCTGAAGAATTCATTCCTGCCGAACTAACGCCTGAAGTTTCTCAAGAAATTCTTAACAAGCTGTTTGATGAGTGGCTGGCAAGCGAGTTGAACTACTTGCTTCATAGCGGTGGAGAAAAGACCTATACAACCCATACAACCAAAGCCCAATAGTAAGGCGAACTTGTTTGAAGGTTCGCTAACGCTGACACAGACATCTACAACATTAGAACTATAGTTACAAAAGTTGCTAGCCGCTACTAAAGTGACCAGAGTGTCTTTACTAAAAGACCGTTGGAATGAACCAAAAAAAGCTGCTTGAGCAAATTCATTGTTCCCTCCAAAGGAGGTTTGGAATATTGGGTTCCCACCAGGAATAAATGTGATATTTCTATTCGTTTTAAAATTGAGAAAATCTTTATTAATTTGAGCGATCGCATTAGTATTGATGCTACTTTCAATTTGAAACCTCTCTAAGACTCGATTGTTACTATCCACTAAAAACCAAGAAATATTTCCAAAAGTACTAACGCTATTAGAGAGTAGATTATCAGTTGAATTGCTAAGCTTTAAAAAAGCTGTGAAATCAAAGCGAAAATCTTGACCTGCACCAACCAAAAAAGCGCCGAACGTTTGAACTGAATAGTTTTCGAGTCCTAAGTAACGGTTAGATATTCCAGATATTTTGGTCTGAGAGCTTAAGAGAGCATTCACCTCAGAGTTATTGTGCGAAAAATCTACCGTTTTAGAAAATTGGGTTTCTACAAAACCAGTCTCAGCAAAAGTGATAACGCGATCATCTGCTGAAAACCCTATCCCCAAAGGAATTTGATTAAAATTTTTAAGTTCTAAAAATAACTGAGAAAATGCTTCAAAAGTTGCTGCCTGAACAGGCGAGACTGCAACTACAGACCCCACAATGATCGAGGGAAATAACAGGAATAAGTGCTTTTTAAGTATTAGCTTATATTCCATAGAAGCTTCTCTTATTTCCCAGAGATGAACAATACAATCATAAACATTGAGTAGCTTTTTTGGTGTAAGGATTCAGGAAAAATACGGATTTTTTTGATGAAGATTGTGTAAACTTTTCCGAGAAACTACTAACAGACAGCTTATTATCCTAGTTCTTGAGGTCGTTTGGCTATAGACTTCATCCCATCAGGCCGATTTTTCGGAAATTTCTAGAGAATTTCTTAACTGTGAAGCGATCGCGCCCAGAGGGCTTAACAATAGATTAGTCAATCACTACGAGCGATGATATGGGCGAAAGAAAACGGATTGGAATTCTCACCAGTGGCGGCGATTGTGCTGGTTTGAATGCGGTTATCAGAGCAGTGACCCGTTGTGCGGTTGACGTTCACGGTTGGGAAGTGCTGGGGATTTGCAAAGCCACTCAGGGATTGATGGGTCGTCCCCCGCAAGTGATGCGCTTGGAACCCAACAAAGTCGATCCCCTGCTCATGATGGGAGGAACGATCTTAGGGACGACAAACAAAGGCGATCCTTTTGCTTTTCCCATGTCTGATGGGAGCGTGCGCGATCGCTCTGGTGAAATCATCGAAGGCTACCACCTGCTCGATCTAGACGCACTCATTGGCATCGGCGGCGATGGAAGTTTAGCCATTCTTCGCAAAATCGCCCAACAGGGAGGGATTAACCTCGTCGGCATTCCCAAAACCATTGACAATGATGTCGGGATTACGGAACGCTCTATCGGTTTTGACACGGCGGTTAATATTGCCACAGAAGCCATTGATCGCCTGCACTTTACGGCGGCCAGTCACAATCGAGTCATGATTGTCGAAGTCATGGGACGCGATGCCGGACATATTGCCTTGAATGCAGGAATTGCAGGCGGCGCTCACGTTATCCTAATTCCAGAAATTTCCTACAAATTAGAGAACGTTGGCCGCTATATTAAAAAACGCCAAGCTCAAGGGTTAGACTACTCCATCGTCGTTGTCTCAGAGGCAGTTTGCACGGAAACAGGCGAGACAGTCAAGCAAATTGAGCAATTTGGAGAATGTCGCTTGGGAGGAATCGGTCAGTATCTCGCCGATCGCATTGCCAAAGAGACTAGCGCAGAAACCAGAGTTACGGTTTTAGGACATACTCAACGAGGCGGGATTGCTTCTCCTCTCGATCGGATTTTAGCCTCCTCTTTTGGGGTTGCCGCCGTGGAATTAATCGCAGAAGGCAAATACGACCAGATGGTCACCTGGCAACAGCGCCAAGTCATCAGCGTGCCAATTCCTGAAGCGATTCAAAATTATAGAGTTGTCGATCCAGGCGATACTTTGGTGAAAACGGCTAGAGGTTTAGGTATTTGTCTAGGCGATTAGTGATTGGTGATTGGTGATTGGTGATTAGTGATTAGTGACTGGGAAATTTTCTTCCCTGTCCCCCTTGTCCCCCTTGTCTTCCTTGTCCTCTCTTCCTCTGCTCCTCTGCTCCTCTGCTTCTCTGCTCCTCTGCTCCCAGTCACCAGTCACCTTCTCACCAATCACCTGTCTGACGGACATGATTCAACAACCCCTCACAAGCATCCAAAAGTAGATCGATTACCTTCTCAAAACCCTCGCGACCACCATAATAAGGATCTGGAACTTCTCGGACTTGATGGCGAGTCGCAAATTCACACATTAATTTTACTTT
>CAYTUO010000032.1:5874-18885 GCA_964441015.1 uncultured Pleurocapsa sp. | reverse complement strand
GAACTGATAACTGCCTTCTGACTACTGAACTACTGAACTACTGAACTACTGAACTACTGACTACTGACTACTGAGAATATGCTGCCGAGAGAAGAATTACTCAAAGGGATTGAGAATCGCGAAGAAATCGCTCGCATTATCGATAAAGCTGAACAAGCTTTTAAAACTTGGGAAGTTGTCTTAACAGACTTTCTTTCGCCTCCGGTTTTGGCAGAAGTTCAGCAAATTTTTGGACGCTTGACTGAAATCGAGTTTATCGCTTGGGGGGGCTATCCTCAAGCAGAACGCCAGCGACTCGGAATGTCGCGATCAGAAATTCCTATCGATCCTTCTCAAATTCAAGTAGCTGCTTTGGATATTGCGGGAAACTTTCTGTTCGATCCCGCCAATCATCGAGATTTTTTGGGCGCAATTTTAGGAACTGGAATCGTTCGAGAAAAAATTGGAGACATTATCGTACTCGGAGAAAGAGGGGCACAAGTTATCGTCGTTCCAGAAATGGCGGAATTTTTAGAAACTTATCTGGTACAAGTGCGTTCTGTCCCCGTCAAAACTCGGCGCATCGATTTGAGCGAAATCAAGGTACGTCCGCCACAGAAAAAAGAGCTAACGACGGTTGAAGCGTCTACCCGACTCGATGCCATTGCTTCTGCCGGATTTGGGATGTCTCGCAGCAAGATGGCAGACGCGATCGCAACGGGAGATGTCAGAGTTAACTGGAAGGAAGTGACCCAAGCAAGCTACTCCGTCAAACCTGGAGACTTAATCTCGGTTCGAGGAAAGGGACGGTTAGAAGTGATCGATGTTGACGTTACTAAAAAACAACGCTATCGCGTTCAACTGACTCGTTATATTTAATATTATTAATTCTCCCCGTAGGAGTAAGTTTGTATTCCAGAATAGCGATCGCGAATTGACTTCTGAGAAACTCGGCATAGGAGATAGCGATCAGGATTTAGATTTCATCTTTGCTTAAGATTTTCTCTTGCGTTAGCAATACCGTCAAAATATCGATATACGCGATCCCCATTAGGATAAAAAGATAATTGTAAATAAACTAATTGCAGAATATTATAATTTTTGTTTATATTATTTCTAGTTTAATAAAGAAAATATACTATTTGTAATTTAGATATTTTTTAAATTTATTACTTTAATAGGTTCAATTATTATTGTCAATAAATAACTTATATATTACATATTTCTTGTTAGAAAATCTATTTATTATTCAGAATCTTTCTAACTTTTATAGTTAGTTTAATTGTCAATTCAATAAAACTAAACTTATCTTGCTCTACTTTTTTTAAAAGCTTTTTCCAACCTGTAGTAGGGATGAGAAGCTTACGGAGCAAACAATTTAGGGTAATTGGACTAATATTGCTCAGAATCCTCTCTCAATTTAAATTTCTTTTCTAATTTGTTGACTAGCTCGCTTTTGTTAGTCTAGATTACATTTTTCAACGCTGGACAAAAAAGATTGTTTTTTGAAAAAAAAATAATGATATTTGCGCTAATGTGATAAGATATCTGTATAGGTAAGATAGACTCAGGAAATTTTAGAGTTTTTTCGGGAAAACTTCTTATCTTTCATCTGATTACCAAGCAAATTCTAAGCCCAGCGACTTCCGACTCTTGTTTTTTACTCCATGAGCTAATTTAACTAGCTCGAACCAATGGAGAAACCCAGATAAGATAATCCATCCTCAAGATGGAGATAAAAACGAGCGGAGTACTAAGATGTTATCCCTAATTTTATTTTTGACAACGGTTGTCGGAGTTAACTGGGCTTTTTATCGTTCTCTTTTCGGGGAAGCTGACTTTCTTCCCGAATCCCTAAACACTCGCACGAAGATTTCGACTCACGACGCATCAAGCTAGTGGGTAGCTTTTTCTGCTATTGATCGCTCCGTACAAGAGGTCTAACAAAATTCTAGAAAATGGTGCGCCAGAATACTGTAACGCACCATACTAATTGGCTAAAAAGTTTTAGCGAAGGCGGGCAACTAACGATCGCATTTCTTGTGTCTCTAATCTGGGGCCAAAGCGGGTCACAATGCGAGAGGCAGCTAGAGAAGCTAATTGGCCTGCTTCGCCATAACTCATGCCATGAGTAATGCCATAAAGAAAGGCTCCCGCGTACATATCGCCAGCACCGACGGTATCAATTGCCGTAACCTTAGAGGCTTCAACTTCAAGAAGTTCTTGAGAGTCAAAAATCAGCGATCCCTTCGCGCCACGAGTAATGGCGAAACCTTTGGCTATTGTTTTAAGATAGGCGATCGCCTCAGAAAGTTCGTGAGTTTGAGCCATTTTGAGCGCTTCAGCTTCATTAGAAAAAATAAAATCTAAACCCGAACCGATAACTTTGAGCAGTCCTTCTTGAAAAAATTCCACCATATTAGGATCGGATAAAGAAAGAGCCGTTTTAACGCCAGCATTTTGAGCCAATTCGCGTCCTTTAATCGCTGCTGCTTTACCAGTGGGAGAAGAAACAAGATAGCCTTCCATATACAAATATTCGGAATTGACTAGCGCTTCCGGTACAATTTCCTTTTGGGACAAGTTCGCCGTGATCCCTAAAAAAGTGTTCATGGTGCGATCGGCATCTGGGGTGACTAATACCAAACATTTCCCTGTAATTCCCTCTTCGCGATCGCCATTTTGGAGATTGGTATCTAGTCCGCAGCGTCGCAAGTCTTCCAGATAAAACGAACCACTGTCATCGTTGGCGACTTTACAAGAATAAAAGCCTTTCCCCCCCAACTGAGCGATCGCGACCATCGTATTTGCCGCAGAACCACCACAGCTTTTTTTACAATCTAGACCATTGACTTGCTCTACGATCTCTGTTTGACGAGATTCATCGACTAAAGTCATGACCCCTTTATCAATCCTCAGTTGTTGTAGGAATTCAGGAGAAACTTCAAATTCCATATCTACAAGAGCGTTCCCAATTCCGTATACGTGATATTTACCCATAAGCTTCATTCGGGAGTAATTTTTCTTGATATTAGAAAATACGAGCAAAAAAAACCAGGGAGCGAAACTGTCCCTGGAAGCAAGAGAACATAACAAACAACGTTAAGATTCTGCTGCGGCTTCTTCGATTGTGACTGTTTTTTCCTCTGCCATTGCAGCAGGAGCAAGGATGGAGAGAACCGTTGTGTTTGGCTCGTCTACAGAGACTACTCCTTCTGGCAGAACCAGATCGCTCACTTGCGAGTGATCTCCAATTTGAAGATTGGAAATATCGATCTCGATGGATTCTGGAATGAGATTGGGAGCGCATTGCACCCTCAATTCAGTCAGCATTTGCTCCAAAATCCCGCCAGCCTTGACACCAGGAGCCAATCCAACTACATTGAGCGGTACTGAAACCTCAACGCGATCGTGAGTGGCAACCGAGAAAAAGCTGAGATGATAGAGTGTTTTTTTCCAAGGATGGCTTTGTACTTCTCTAATGAGAGCTTTTCCATTCCAGGGAAGGTCAGGAATTTGGAGATCTACTAACGTATTGTTGACAGAAGCCTGTCTTAGTAAGAAATATGCGTCCTTTTCAGCCAAGGTGAGAGAAACTGATTCTGTGCCATTGTGTCCGTATAAAGCAGCAGGAATCAATCCCTGACGGCGGAGTGCATTCGGTTTACTTCCTTCTGGTCTTTTGCGGCATTCAACTGTAACTTGCATAATCGTTTAGTCCGTAATGAGTAATTGATAATGGGTGATGAGTTGTGGTTGGCGGTCAGCTACCAGCTATCAGTCACTGGTTACTGAGTACTAATTACTGGCGTGCCATTGGGATCTAGCAACGCTCGTTTGGGCCCGTGGATCGGATCTTCTACTATAATGGTTTGGTCGCGGCTTGCGCCAATAGAAACGATCGCGATCGGAACTTTCATCAACTCTGCAAGAAACTTGAGATAGTCTAAAGCTTCTTTAGGCAAGTCTTCTAAAGAACGACAATGATTTGTCGATTGCTTCCAACCCGGTAAGGCTTCGTAGATAGGCTTGCAGCGAGCAAATTGACTGGCATTGTTGGGGAAGTGATGGCAAATTTCCCCGTCTAATTCGTAGGCGATGCAGACTTTGATTTCTTCTAGATCGTCGAGAACGTCTAATTTAGTGATGGCCAGACAATCTAGCCCGTTGATCCGCACGGCATAGCGGCCGATGACAGCATCGAACCACCCGCAACGGCGGCGGCGGCCTGTAGTCGTGCCAAATTCAGCACCGCGATCGCATAATAGTTGACCAATTTCGTCATTGAGTTCGCTAGGAAACGGGCCTTCGCCAACGCGAGTCGTATAAGCTTTAGCCACGCCAATGACGCGATCGATTGCCGTAGGGCCAACGCCTGCTCCGACACAAGCCCCACCCGCTATTGGGCTAGAAGAGGTAACATAAGGGTAGGTTCCGTGATCTAAGTCTAGTAACGTGCCCTGTGCCCCCTCGAAAAGAATATTTTTGCGTTTTTCGATCGCTTCGTAAATTTTGAGAGAACTATCAACTACATAGGGACGCAGTCGTTCTGCATAGCCAAGATATTCTTCTATGACAGATTCTGAGTCTAGAGGCGGTAAATTATACAGTTTTTCTAAAATGACGTTTTTATAATTAATCGTCCACTCCAGCTTTTGCCGCAGGTCGTTTTCATTTATCAGGTCTATAACCCGAATTCCGGTACGTTCCGACTTATCAGCGTAGGTGGGCCCAATTCCTCTTCCAGTCGTGCCGATTTTGTGCTTGCCTCGCCTTTCTTCAGATGCTCGGTCTATAATTCCATGATAAGGCATCGTTACGTGGGCAGTTTGAGAAATCATCAGATTGCGGATTGAAACCCCTAACGCTTCTAATTGCGCTATCTCTTTTAGCACTACTTGCGGATCGATAACTGTCCCAGAGCCGATGATACATTCTGTATCGGGATATAATATGCCAGATGGAATTAGGTGTAGCTTAAAGGTTTGTCCGCGAACGACAATCGTGTGTCCGGCGTTGACTCCCCCTTGGGAACGCACGACTACATCTGCCGACCGACTCAACAAATCTGTTATTTTTCCTTTTCCTTCGTCGCCCCATTGGGCACCAATAACAATAACGTTAGCCAAGAGTTTATTAAATCAGTTTAAAGTTCACACAAACGACAATTATCTCTATTTCCGGTCATTAGTGTCAACCTCTTGGCGAGAAGGTGATTGGTGACTAGTGATTGGTGATCGGTGACTGGTAAAGAGTGACTGAGATGGCCCAGAAGAGGGGACAAGGGAGGACATTTACTACTAAACTACTGAACTACTGAGTTGGGGGAAGCCCAACCTACACTCCTGGGAGGCTGTTGTGAACTGGTGGCAAAAACTCAAGAATAATCCTCTAGCTCGTTTTGGGGCTATTTTATTGCTTATTTTTTATTTAACGGTGATTTTCGCGGATTTCGTTGCGCCGTACAATCCCTATGCTTCTGTGCCAGATGGTTCGCTTTTGCCACCTACTAGAATCTATTGGCGCGTTCAGGAAGGTTCCCAGAAAGGAAAGTGGATAGGGCCCCATGTTTATCCTACGACTCAGAGTCCCACGAATTTAGAGACGGGCGATCGCGAATTAATTGTAGATTTTCAAAATCCTTCCCCCGTGCATCTGTTTGCCCAAGGAGAACCCTATCAATTATTTAAGATCCAGTTACCTTTACCGCCTACCTTTGAAGAAGTTGAAGTCTTTGCTGGTATTCCCTTTGACAGACACCTATTTGGGACAGAGGGGAAAGGTCAACTCAATCTCTTGGGAACTGACGAACAAGGTCGAGATGAATTTAGTCGCCTGATTTTTGGCGGTAAAATTAGCCTGTTTATTGGTTTAGTCGGGATTGTGATTTCTTTTCCCTTGGGAATGTTAATTGGCGGTATTTCTGGCTATTTTGGCGGCTGGCTAGATGCGATTTTGATGCGTCTGGTAGAAGTTTTGATGACAATTCCGGGGATTTATCTGTTAGTTGCGCTGGCGGCTGTTTTGCCTCCTGGTTTATCGAGTGCCCAACGTTTTTTGCTAATCGTTCTGATTACTTCTTTCATCAGTTGGTCGGGACTAGCAAGGGTAATCAGAGGACAAGTTCTCTCGCTTAAAGAACAAGAATTCATCCAAGCTGCACGGGCAATGGGAGCCAAACCGCTTTATATCATTATCCGGCACGTTTTGCCCCAAACTGCTAGTTATATTATTATTTCGGCTACTTTAGCAGTTCCAGGATTTATTGTCTCTGAATCGGTGCTAAGTCTGATTGGCTTAGGTATTCAGCAACCCGATCCGAGTTGGGGAAATTTGCTGTCTTTAGCGACAAATGCTTCAATTTTAGGGCTACAACCCTGGTTGATTTGGCCGCCTGCTTTGCTGATTATTTTGACGGTGTTATGCTTTAATTTGCTTGGTGATGGTTTGCGAGATGCACTCGATCCGCGCAGCTTACAAGGAGGAGGTTAGGGAAGCCGCGATCGCACTCCAAGGGCGAGTCACAGAGCAGAGAGGTCTAGTCAAACCAACCGATTTCTTCATTGGATAAAACGAGAGAGGGTTGATTGGCAGCAAGGTAAGGCCCAATGGGCCTGGGATCGATTCCATAAGTGGAAACAGTTTGAACAACAAGGCGATCGCTATTTTTAACTTCTTGTTGTTCTTGAGCTTGCTGTAATTCGGCGTAGAGTTTCTCGACTAATTGTTTTTGTTCTTCTAACTCTAGGTAAAGCTTCTGGACTAATTGTTCTTTTTCTTCTAGTTTCGTTTTTATCTCAGTTGCTTGCTGCAATTGATTTTGAAGCGTTGCCACTAAATTTTTTTGCGCTTCTAACTCCGATTCTAGCGAGGTGACTTGGTTTTCGAGCGAAGTAGCGCGTTTTATAGCAGATTCTAGGGCATTTGTCAACTCTTTGACTTGATTTTCTGAGTGAGAACGGGGTTTAGAGGAAGAACTTGTGGTTACAGTTTCTCGATTGCTGGCGCGATCGCCTTCAGGAGTAGCATTAGCTGGCGTACCCTTGACTTCTTCGCGAAGTAGGTCAGATATTGAACGTTTTTTTCTCATGACTTGTTCCAATCTCGTTGTAATTCTTCTGCCACGCGGCGATAGTCTGCTTCAGCTTCGCGGGCGTTTTTTCCGCGCCATTGGGTTACGGGCATTCCTTCTAGCACGGCGCGTTCGTGGGCTTTATAATGGCGAACAAAGGCATGACAGGCCGGAATTCCCAACTCTAATAGGGTATTTTGAGCTTCTAGGGTTTCTTTTAAGCTGCGAGGATCTACCTTAGTTAACAAAACGCGATGGGCGATCGCCAAAGGGACTACCGCTTTTTGCACCGTTTCGATCAACGCAGATAAATCCATTGGTGCAGGAGGCGTGGGCAAGATCAAATAATCTGCCGCAGCAATAACCGCTTTCAAGGCCTGCGATCGCAAGGCGGGAGGCGTATCAACCACAACAATATCGTAATCGCTAATTTGGTGTAATCCCTCTAGTTGCTTGGGATCGCTTTCTTGGGTTAACTTGAAAGCCATCTCAGCGTCGCTTCGTTCTATCCACCACGTCGCCGAACCTTGGGGATCGGCATCCACCAGCAACACCTGGTTTTGTTCTGCCAAAATCGCAGCTAAATTGACTGCTGTTGTCGTCTTGCCAACTCCCCCCTTACCGTTGACAACTGCCAAAATTTTCGTCTTTGGATGTGACGATTTTGAAGACGCTTTCCCTTTTCTCATGCTGACAAGCGCGGGCGATTTTCTCATCGCTTAGGCTGATAGTCCCCAACATATCATGTTTGTTCCTCTTTTTGTCGATTGCTTAATGCTTGTCAATCGATGAAAGGATTTTGGATCAAAGGATTTTGGATTGACCTTACTGATGAATCAGGGCTAAGCTAATGTGCATTTAATTTTTGCAGTATCTAGATTTCCCCATATTAAATTTTGAATAATGACGAAGAACAAAGAAGACGAAAATATCCCTTTAACCATCCGAGAACGCGCTTTTTATTGGGGAAAACGCACTTACCTGATGGGAATTCTGAATTTTACTCCCGATAGCTTTAGCGATGGAGGTGATTTCAATACCCTTGAGACAGGGTTGGTACAGGCAGAAAAACTCGTCGAAGAGGGAGCAGATTTGATTGATATTGGGGGTCAATCGACTCGGCCTGGTGCCGAACAAATTACTCTAGAAGAAGAATTAAACCGCGTTATTCCCGTTATTAAGGCACTGCGAGAAAAGATTTCTGTGCCAATTTCTATCGACACGACTAGAGCATCGGTTGCTCAAGCGGCAGTGGAAGCAGGGGCAGATTTGATTAATGATATTTCTGGGGGAACGTATGATGCTGAGATGTTGCCTACCGTTGCTCGGTTGGGAGTTCCTATTGTCTTGATGCACATTCGTGGGACTCCTCAAAATATGCAACAATTAACGGATTATCAGAATTTAGTAGGGGAAATTTACCAGTTTCTAGAAGAGCAGATTGAGCAAGCTATCCAAGCAGGAATAGCGCGATCGCACCTGATTATCGACCCAGGTATCGGTTTTGCCAAGAATTACGCACAAAATTTAGAATTGCTGAGGCGTTTAGCAGAATTTCGCTCTTTGGGCCTACCTATCTTAGTCGGGCCTTCTCGGAAAAGTTTTATCGGTCGTATTCTCGATCAAAACGATCCTAAATTGCGCGTCTGGGGGACTGCTGCTGCTTGTTGTGGAGCTATTGCGGGTTCTGCCGATATCCTTCGCGTTCACGATGTTGCTCAGATGCACGATGTTTGCAGAGTCGCAGATGCCATCTGGCGCACTTAAAGCTTTATAATTCTTTACATTTTACCAGATTTGAGGAGACAGGTTTTATCGTAGAAGTCAGCGATCGCCAATAGAAATAATGGGTCACTCACTATGAACGAGCGTTGCATGATTTCTGTAGTCAAGTCCCCAAAAGATTATCAAGTCTTTCGTATTAGTCCGCAGGATAGTAATCGTTTAGCGATCGTTTTCGATTCAACTATTGCGGATGATTCTTTGACGGTTTGTGTAGAAATTTTCGATCCGGGTGGAAGAACACCTACCCATCGACATCATTTTGCTGTAGAAATGTTCTTTATTCTTAAAGGAGAAGGAATGGCAATTTGCGATGGCAAAACTATTCCCCTTCGTCCTGGAGATAGTTTATTAGTTCGACCGACAGGAATTCATGAAATAAGAAATGCCGGTTTCGGGCGCTTATATGCCTTGTGTTTTATGGTGCCTAACGAAGATTTTTCCGAACTGATCCGCAGTGGCATTCCAGAAAAATTAGATGAGGAAGATTTGAACGTACTGCTACGACTGGATGCTTTGGTATCCTGTTGAAAGCTAACTGAATTACTCATCATGTTAAAAGTCAAAAAAGAAACGGCATCAATGTATACTCGCGATGGAATAAGACTAGATGCCGATATTTATCGTCCTGATAGTTCTGAAAAATTTCCCGTTTTATTGATGCGACAACCTTATGGACGAGCCATTGCTTCTACTGTTGTCTATGCCCATCCAAGTTGGTATGCTGCCCAAGGATATATTGTTATTATTCAAGACGTGCGAGGGAGAGGAACATCCGAAGGAGAATTTGACCTTTTTGCTCATGAAATAGACGATGGATTTGATACGATTAAATGGGCATCGCAACTCCCAGGAACTACGGAAAAAGTGGGAATGTACGGCTTTTCTTATCAAGGAATGACTCAATTATATGCGGCGGCAACTCATCCTAGTGCCCTAAAAACCCTTTGTCCGTCGATGATTGCTTACGATTTATATAGCGATTGGGCTTATGAAAATGGCGCATTTTGTTGGCAGGCAAATCTTGGTTGGGCTATTCAACTTGCAGCAGAAACGGCACGTTTGCGAGGTGATAAAATAGCGTTTCAAAAGTTATATATCGCTTCTCGAAATTTACCTTTGTGCGATCGCGTTCCGGCCAATCCTGATCTACTTAAAGAGTTAGCGCCAGACTCGTTTTATCATGCTTGGTTAAATCATCCTTATCCCGATGAGTATTGGGAAAAATTATCTCCCAAAAATATTATGAAAAATGTTGATTTACCCATGTTACATATTGGGGGATGGTTCGATCCTTATTTGCGGGGAACGTTGAATCTTTATAAAGCTATGGTAGCTTGTTCGCAATTTCCCCAATATTTAATCATTGGGCCTTGGGGACATTTGCCGTGGGGACGAAAAGTCGGTGCAGTAGATTATGGCCAAGAAGCTGTTAGTCCTATCGATCAATTACAAGTCGCTTGGTTCAATAAATTTCTCAAGGGAATTGATGCAAAACTGTTAGATACTCCTCCTATTTGTTTATTTGAAATGGGGAGCAATCAATGGCGTTATTTTGATGAGTATCCTAGTCATAATTGGAAATCTTATTACTTGACGAGTAATTGCTTAGCAAGTATTCAAGATAATGATGGAAAGTTAGTAGAATCTGTTGATCGCGATCGCTTATTTTATGAGGATATCTTAGTTCACGATCCTTGGCGGCCTGTTCCCGCATTAGGGGGTCATGCAACGATTCCTGCGGGATCTTTTGAACGTTCTAGTCTTGATTGTCGCAGCGATATTTTAACTTATACTTCCGCTCCTTTAGAAGAAGATTTAACGCTAACAGGAGAGGTTGCAGTAGAAATTTATTGCCAAGCAGATGCACCCAGTTTCGATCTTTGTGCGGTGCTATCCCAAGTCTATCCAGATGGTCGCGTTTATAACTTTACTCAGGGATATATACGAGTTGATTCGGATGAATTACCTGTAAAGATTCCTCTGCAAGCAACTTGTATAAAGATTGCTCAAGGAAATTGTTTACGTCTCAGTTTAAGTGCTGCTTGTTTTCCTGCTTATCCTGTTAATCCAGGGACGGGAAAATTACCTCATGAAGCTCAATTGATAGAAGCTAGAATTATCACTTTAAAAGTCAGTTTTGGGGGCGATCGCGTTTCTCGAATTCTACTGCCAGTAATGCCATAGTTTTAAGTCTTTCTTTATATATTGCCCCACTTTTCAATCGCGCGACGTAATACTCCTGCTGGCAAACTTTCTAAGTCAAAAGATTGACCGTTTTTCGTCCTCTCCAGTGCTTCAAAGAATGCTCGAACGCCTGCTGCAGCACCGTCGGGATGCTCCATAATGCCCGTACCTGCATTGAGAATAACATCTTTGCCGTAATCTGCGATCGCCTTGGGCACGACACCAGGATGAATTCCCGCAGAAGGCACCGGAAAAACATGGCGCGATCGCAAGTTATCTCGAATTTTTTGCTCTTCTTGGCGATCAAAGGGTAAACTGCCATAATGAGCAGGATATAGCACTGCATCCGCCCCACCATGCGCCATCAAAGTTCCTAAGACTACCGAATAAGCTAACCCCGTATCGGGAGAGGCACACATCGCCCCAGCAAAGGCAGGATGGGCAAAAATAGGGACGTTGATTTCTCGATCGGCAGCTAACGCTTCTAGGACGGAAAAGCCATAGGTAAGAACGTTGAGTAATAGCGCATTTGCCCCTTTTTTGACTAATAATCTCGCTTTTTCTAGCAATTGATCGGCCGTTCCCGTGACATTAACAGCATACAATACCGTGCGTCCCGTTTTCTCTTTCACTTCATCCAAGACTCGGCGACAAGCTTCTAACCGTTTGAACGTTGGTGCAATGGCTAAATCGCCCATGATTTCGTCATCTTTGATGATATCTAACCCGGCATAAGCCACCTGTTCTAAAATAGCGCCATGATCTTCGGCAGAAAGTCCCAAAGCTGGCTTGAAAATTGCCATAATTAAGGGGCGATCGCCAACTCCCAATCTTTCTCTAATTCCCGTAATCCCCACTTTAGGCATTCTGCCGTAGGTTGCTGGTAGATGCACCCCAACCACTTTTGTGGCACCAGCTAGAGAATATTTGCCGAATATCATCGTTAAAAGGCTAGCGAGGTCATTTTCGACATTTATCTCTGGAAAACGAATTCTAGCGAGGCTATAACCTTGGTCGTCAGTTTCAATGCTGACAACTTCTGCAAGGTGCTTTCTCAGCGATGCTTCCCGATGAGCAAAACGTTCATCCCAAGTGCCTGCGGTTTGCCCCACAGCAATCATTTTCGCCTGACGTGCGGCATCTATTCCAGGTGGAAAGCGGTAATCGATTTCAATCGTCATTGGTGACTCATCAGTTATCAGTTATCAGTTATCAGTAATTGTAGTGTGGGCCGAAAAGCCCACGCGAGCGGGACGCTCGTACTACTAAAATCCAAAGTCGATTGACTTATAACTGATAACTGATTACTGTTTATTACCCCATCACTAAAGCGGGGAAACGAATTGAGGTTTCAGTGTATTCGGGAACCCAACCTTCGGTAGTAGTAAAGTAACGGACTGCTTTAATGCGTTTGCGATCGCTCAGATGAAACCAGTGTTCTGTTCCTGCGGGAACGTTAATATATTCTTCGGGGTGAATGGTAAGTTCTACCTGAGAGCGATCGGGACGGACAAAGCCGAAAACGCCTTCCCCATCGATGATGTAACGTACTTCATCATCAGCATGAGTGTGACAGCGTTCAAATTTGGACAGTAGCGCCTCTAAGTTGGGAATATTGGCGTGAAGAACGATTAAATCGCGCGATTGATAGCCCTGAGTTTGCTTTAGCTGTTCAAAATAGCGATCGAGTGCCTGTAAGACTTGCTCTTTTTCTTCTTCTGTTAATGCCTCTTTGAGAAGCAACTTACGGGTTTCTGGAGCGTCGCCAACAGACCAATAATTTAACTCAACTTTGAGGGGAGCAAGTTCGCGGGAAATATCTTCTAGTTGAGTGTAGGTTGTTCCGTCTTCCAAACGTAAAATTGCCATTTTTTAGCGGGTATTCTAGAGGTCTTGAACATCATTCATTATCCTCTCGATGCTAATAGAGCGACAAGTTTTTAAGAAGGGCATCCCGAAGAAACTGTAGTGTGAGCGTCTCGCTCACCAAT
>CAYTUO010000032.1:0-5774 GCA_964441015.1 uncultured Pleurocapsa sp. | reverse complement strand
CTCTAAACGCACGTCTCGCTCACCAATCTCTAAACGCACGTCTCGCTCACCAATCTCTAAACGCACGTCTCGCTCACCAATCACTGATAACTGGTAACTGGTAACTGATAACTGCCTTCTGCCTTCTCAGAGACTGTCCACCAAGCTAAGGCATAGGGTTGAATCTCTTGATTGATTTGTTGGCGATACTGAACGCGAATTTTGTAACGTCCAGATTGGGGAATGGGACAAAAAATATGTTCTACGCTATCGACTGCGCTAACTGAAGTACAGGTACTTTTAGCAGTGTTGGTTTCATCAACAGGCATTAAATAGATGTCGAGGTTATTCAAACCGCGATCGCGAAAACTCTCTCCGACATCATATTGTTGATTGAGATTATCATCCTTGAGTTCTACCAGGCGATCCCAGGCCAAGGTAATAGAGACAAAACTGTTTTGTTTTAGGGGTTGCTCTAAAACGTAATCTTGCTCGGAGTTAGCAGAAATTGTGCCATAATCCCAACCCACACTCGGAACAGAGGTTTGAGAACTCCACTGACCTGCCTTAAATTGTTGGTAAGCACGAAAAACGTTGAGATGTCCGGTGCCCATTTCTATGTCTAGCGGAATTTTCGGATTTTTATAGGCATCAGATTCCAACCATGTCCGATTATTTTTGCTCAGCGTAGTTCGGGCCATGCCTAAAAGCAGACCATCTCCTCGATCTTGGAGTTTGTCGGCTGAATTGAGTAAAACTACCTTCATGACCTCGTGGCGGCGAGAAGCGATACTCCAGTTCGGTCGAGATTGCTGCAACTGGCGATCGCCAAATTCTTGCAGGAGAGCTACCGATGCCGTAATGTGAGGCGCGGCAAAACTGGTTCCGCTCACTTCATTAACTTTACCTTCTAAATCGTAGACCGCAATTTTGTTACCTGGTGCGAGTAAACTGACAGAACGCCTTGTCCCTTCATTAATTTCCCGCTTAATCAGCCGTCTGCCACTTCCGACGGGGAGGGCACTTAGGTTAGCAAAGTCAACTTTAGTAAACTTGCCTTGTCGCTTGGTCGTGTAGGCGGTGGTAATGCCGTTGTATTGATCGGTAGGAATGGGAATCCCGCCATTACCTTGATTGCCCGCGATCGCGTAGAGAACGTCGTGAACCCTTGCCGACCAATCAATACATTGAGTTAGTAACGCATTTCCATCGAGGGCTGCATTTTCTCTGGGATCGCGCTGTAGCGATTCCCCGAAACTAAAATTAATCGCCCGAATATCTCCTCCATTTTGCCGGGCAACGTGCTGACTCGTCAGACACTCTTCGGGTTGTCCGCCTTGTTTGAGGGAACCAACGGCTGAGGAATAGAGTCTTGCTCCTGGTGCAACTCCTGGCAGACGTTTGTCTCGACTTACCATGACGTTGGCTACCATCATCGCGTGATTATCGACATTTTCGTTAGACTTGGCTAGACTATTCCGATAAAATGCGCCTGCCAGGGAAAGGGCAGGATTCCAAGTAACGGCTTTATCTAAGCCAAATTTCCCCGGTCTGCCAATTTCAACTTGTCCAATGCCAATTTTGCGACCGCTCAGATTGTAAGGCGCTTGATATAGCCGATCGGCATTAATGCCTGCTTCGCCTAGAGAATTGTCTAACGCTAAAACGGGCGCGATCGCTCCTGCAACAACAATACCACCAGCCAGCCCTACCCACTTTTGACCCATAGATGCCCATCTAATCACTTTTTTTACTTTTTTCTATCTTAATGTCGCAATAGAAGAAAATTGTTAAAGTAGCGTTAACTGGGAATTCTGATTAAAAAAACGACGATAAACGCCTTCTGCAACCAATAAAGAAGTCAACAAATTTGTCAAGGCGATCGCAAATAAAATTAAAATTTGATAGGAGGCTGCATCAACCGGATCAACTCCTGCCAAAACTTGTCCAGTCAGCATTCCTGGTAAACTGACAATCCCTACCACCAGCATTTGATTGAGCGTCGGAATCAGACTCACGCGAATGGCTTCTTGACGATAAGCTGCGATCGCTTCTTTTGGCGTTGCTCCCAAGCACAGATGCGTTTCCACTTCTAGGCGATTTTGCGAAATCAGGCTCGCGAGACGTTCTCCTGCTAGAGATGCCCCATTCATCGCATTGCCCAATACCATCCCCGCCAAGGGAATGAGATACTGCGGCGAATACCAAGTCTCCGGTTGCACGATTAGCACAATCATATAGCTCAGCGTTAAAGTACTACTGACAAATAGCGCTCCCCAGATCATAGGCAATAAACCTTTTATTTTCTTACTAATTCGATTGCGGGCAACAATCGCGGCAATAGTCAACATAACCCCTAAAATTCCCAAGACTGCCAAAGGATTATTTAAGGCAAAGATAACTGCTAGGATATATCCCACTACTAAAAGTTGAAGGAGCGATCGCCCAGCCGCATAAATAAATTGCCCTTCTAGCCCTAATCGCTGCCAGCTAGATAGGATCGCAGCTATGCCAATAATGCCTAACGACCAACCCAAGTCGATAAAATCGAGTTTAATCATGCTCTAGTTATAAGTGATTAGTGATTAGTGATTAGTGATTGGGAGATTTAGAGATAGGTTATCTTAAATTACTTCTCCTTTATCCTAGTCACCGATCACCAGTCAATCGATTTTGGATGAAAGGATGAAAAGATTAATTCACTCACTGATAACTGATAACTGATAACTGGTAACTGATAAGTCACCGATCACCAATCACTAACTTAACTCTATTCCCTTTTTTTCAAAAATTTGCTTTGATTAAGGATAAATTCTGGGTAAAAACGAGTGAATCAGATTCCACCTGTCGATCTAGCCCGTCAGCATCAGTTAATTCGCGAGGAAATAGAAGAAGCTGTCTTAAAAATCCTCAGTTCTGGTCGTTACATTGGTGGGGCAGTTGTCAGCGATTTTGAAAAACAGTTTGCTAGCTATGTTGGCGTATCTGAATGTATCGCTTGTAATTCGGGGACAGATGCCTTATATCTAGCACTGCGAGCGTTAAAGATCGGACAAGGAGATGAAGTCATTACGACTCCCTTTACCTTCTTCGCTACAGCAGAGATCGTTACTCGAACGGGAGCAACCCCCGTCTTTATAGACATCGATCCAGACACTTTCAATCTCGATGTTGATCGCCTAGAAGCTGCCATCACCAACAGAACGAAAGCCATTATACCAGTACATCTGTTTGGGCAATCCGCAGACATGACGAGGGTAATGGAAATCGCCCAAAAGTACAATCTTTTTGTCATAGAAGACTGCGCTCAAGCAACTGGGGCGCAATGGGCAGACAAACAAGTTGGCAGTGTCGGACAGATTGGCTGTTTCAGCTTCTTTCCCACCAAAAATTTAGGCGCTTGTGGAGACGGTGGGGCAGTAACCACAAACGATCCGGCTATTGCTAAGTCTATCCGAATGCTTAAAGAACACGGCATGAGCGATCGCTATCTTCACGACGCGATCGGACTGAACAGCCGTCTTGATGCCATTCAAGCAGCAATTTTACAAGTCAAACTGCGTTACCTCGATCGCTGGAATCAACAGCGTAGTGAAGTAGCTACCACTTATCACCAACTCCTCCAACCCCTACCAGGAATAAAACTACCGCAGGAACAGGCAGGAGGCAAGCACGTTTGGAATCAATACACGATTCGGATCGACGATAGCGGAAAAAACTCTCAACCTGATCGAGATATCATCCGAGAAAAACTGCAACAGATGGGGGTAATATCAATGATTTACTACCCTATTCCCCTACACTTACAGCCTGTTTACCAACACTTGGGGTATCAAATAGGACAACTCCCAGTTGCCGAACAAGCTTCTCGCGAGGTTTTATCCTTGCCGATGTTCCCCGATCTTTCTTTTGAAGAACAGCAACAAGTAGTCTACAGTTTGAAAGATTGTTTGGTTTAACTGATAACTGGTGACTGGTGATTGGTGATTGGTGATCGGGAGTGTGGGGAGACAAGGGAGCAGGGGAGCAGAGGGGCAGGGGAGCAGAGGGGCAGGGGAGCAGGGGAAGCAGGAGAAGAATTTCCCAGTCACTAGTCACCAGTCACCAGTCACCAATCACTGATAACTGATAACTGTCTTCCCGAAGGGCTAATAAAATCTTTTGCAAAATTCAGCGTTCGGGATTCAGAATTCTGTACAATAAGACGGTTGTATTGGGCGAAGCCGTGATCGAGCGCTATACCTTGCCCGAAATGGGCGAACTCTGGACGGATACTTATAAGCTAAAAACCTGGTTACAAGTCGAAATCGCAGTCTGTGAGGCACAGGCCGAACTAGGTTACATCCCAGCAGAAGCAGTTGAGGAAATTAAGGCAAAAGCGAAGTTTGACCCCAAGAGAGTTTTAGAAATTGAGGCAGAAGTTCGCCATGACATGATTGCCTTTCTGACTAACGTTAACGAGTACGTCGGAGATGCTGGCAGATACATTCACTTGGGATTGACCAGTTCAGATGTTCTCGATACGGCTTTGGCACTGCAATTGGTAGTCAGCCTGAATCTGATTTTAGAATGCCTCGAAGAATTAATCCAAGCCATCCGCTACCAAGCACAGCAACACCGCAATACGGTAATGGTAGGACGATCGCACGGCATTCACGCCGAACCGATTACCTTTGGTTTTAAATTAGCGGGATGGTTGGCTGAAGTTTGGAGAAACCGCGATCACTTGGTTCGTCTTCGGAAAGATATCGCAGTTGGTAAGATTTCTGGTGCAGTGGGAACCTATGCCAATATTGACCCCAAAATAGAGGCTATTACTTGTCAAAAACTGGGACTGACCCCCGATACTGCTTCTACTCAGGTAATTTCGCGCGATCGCCATGCAGAATTTGTCCAACAACTCGCCCTTTTAGCTGCCTCGCTCGAACGTTTTGCCGTTGAAATTCGCAATCTACAACGCACCGATGTCCTAGAAGTTGAGGAATTCTTCTCCAAAGGACAAAAAGGGTCTTCTGCTATGCCACACAAGCGCAATCCCATCCGTTCGGAGCGTTTGACGGGAATGGCAAGAATTATTCGGGGTTATGCCGTCGCTGCCTTAGAAAACGTTGCCCTTTGGCACGAACGGGACATTTCCCACAGTTCCGTCGAACGGGTCATGCTTCCCGATACCTGCATCTTAATCCACTTCATGATTAAAGAGACAACCGATTTAGTCAAACATTTGTTGGTCTATCCAGAAAACATGAAGCGGAATATGAATGTTTATGGAGGAGTGATTTTCAGTCAACGGGTATTACTTGCCCTAGTTGAAAAAGGAATGAGTCGGGAAGACGCTTACAGAGTTGTCCAGACTTGCGCTCATCAAGCGTGGAATATTCCAGAGGGGAACTTCCGCGACTTAATCAGCAAAGATCCTCAAGTGACAAAACTATTATCCTCTCAAGAGATTGAATCCTGCTTCGATCCGCAACATCATTTGAAGAATTTAGACCAAATTTACCAACGATTAGGCATTTGAAAGTCCCTTCTAGTACAGCAAAAAGCCCCACCAACGGCGGGGCTATCTCAAAAACTAGAGATTACTTTCTAACTTGCTTTAGAAAGTAAAGGTGGTTCTGAGAGTACCGATAATTTCATCGTTACTACCGTTTAGTTGTTCAGGATCGGTGATCCAGATAACCCCAGGAGTGATAGAAATGTTATCGGTTAGCTGATACTTGTAGAATGCTTCTACGTGGACTGGGTTGCGATTATTTCCACCAATGCGATCGCCTAAGTAGGGCTGAACGCCA
>CAYTUO010000031.1:0-19384 GCA_964441015.1 uncultured Pleurocapsa sp. | reverse complement strand
TCTGTGGTTGGCGATCGAAATTTTACTCAACTTTTTGGGACTCGATAATTTAGCAGACTACAGCGAGTTTGTTTTTCACAGGGATACAACGATTTTTAGAAGTTGAAAATGCTTTGTATTAGCAGTCCTTAAAAAGTCGCCTGAACTTGACTCGTAACGCGCAGAACAGACTCTTGTTGAAATTTTTGTTTGTATTTTTTAATCATCTCTTGAATCGATCGCTCCTTGGAGAGACTGGGTTGATACACTAAAATGACTACTTTAGTGTTTTCTCTGAGCAGTTTTCCAGATGAGTCTAAATATTGTCCGTATCCATTTAATACCGTCAAACCTTCTCGAAAGCGCGGAGTAATTTCATCATTCAAAAATTGCTGCCATTGCGCTTCTGTTAAAATTTTTCCATCGGGTAAAGACATTCCAAAATATAACTCATCTCTGGCTAATGTTTGTGCGATCGCTTCAACCGCAAGAGAAGTGTTAGTTTCCTGAAATTTTGGATGAGTGCTAACTAAGCTAGGAATAAATAAACTGACAATAAATAAAATTCTTAGATGATTTAGGGATAGTTTCATATTAAATTAACTTAAATTAAGTTTATTTCTTGGGATTTAAGTTAGAAATAGCGCTAAAGCGCTACTACGAACCTCCAAAGTTTGACCAATAATACGGCTATCTTGATAATCTGAATTGTCTAGTGCATTTAGACAATGATTAGCATTTTCTGCGGGAACAGAGGCGAGAAGTCCGCCAGAGGTTTGTGGATCGAATAAAAGGGGATATTTAGGATTATTTATAGCTTCTGACATATTGCTAATGTAAGAAGAAGCGCGTAAGTTTTGTGTCTGTAGAGAACTGGTAATTCCCATTTTTACGGTTTCTATTGCTCCCTCTAGAATTGGAATCGCTTCTAAGTCTAATTCCACTCCTACACCCGAAGCTTTAATCATTTCTATTAAATGTCCTAACAGGCCAAATCCAGTAATATCTGTGCAAGCTGTAGCGCCATATTCTAAAAATATTTTTGCTGCTATTTGGTTAGATAGCAACATGGATTCAACGGCGCGATCGATCCATCTTCCTTTTGCCTGATATTGCCTATCTGCGGCAAACAGCGTTCCCGTACCAATTGCTTTAGTTAAAATTAACTTTTGTCCGGGTTTCATTCCACTTTTTCGCAGTAATTTTTCGGGAGATATTAACCCATTACAAGATAATCCAAATGCTAATTCTGCTCCTTCTGTTGTATGTCCTCCAACTAAGGGAGTTTGAGAATTATTCAAAACTTTTATTGCCCCCGAAAGAAGTTGATAGAGAGTTTCTTCAACTTTTTCTTCTGAACTATAAGGAATTGTGACGACTGCTAAAGCACTTTGGGGAGTTGCACCCATTGCAAAAAGATCGCTCAAACAGTGATTAGTTGCAATTTGACCAAAGATAAAAGGATCGTTAATTAGACTGGGGAAAAAATCAATAGTATGTACCATTAATTGCTCTGCTGGAACTTTTACCACCGCAGCATCATCAGGGGTATTAAGTCCAATTAAAATATCTTTTGATTCAAGAATTTCTAGTCTTTGTAAAACTCTTTCTAAAATTGTGCTACCGACTTTTGCCCCACATCCAGCACAACGCATGGGATTAGTGATTAGGAAGTTTTTTTCTTGTTTACTTGTCTTTTGACCTTCCTGTCTCATTAAGGGCAAATTGCTAAAACGATGCATAAATTTGCGATCAATACGATCTTTCCATCGCCACAGCAAAGGAGATTCCCAACCCAAAAAAGACCAAGACGCGATCGCGCTTTTATCTCCCGTTCCAATTAAACTTAAATATTGCTGTTGAGGAAGATAAGCTTTGAGCTTTTTTGCTAAAATAATTCGCTGTAAATTTTCAAATAATGGCTTTCCCTGACGAACGGCAAAAACTCCCGCTTTTGGACGAGAATAATTTTGCATGGTAGCAATATCACCGGCTGCAAAAATATGAGGATGAGAGAGGGATTGTAGAGTATCTTTGACTAAGATAAATCCCTTGGCATCGGTTGTCATTCCCGATTCTTTAATCCAACTAGGTGCGGAAGCTTGAGTCACCCAAAAAGTGCGATCGCATTCTACACTTAATCCTGACTGACAAATCACTTTATTAGCTAATATTTGACTGACGGTTTCTTGCAAATGTAATTGAATGCCTCTCTTGCCTAAAATTTGCTCTAAACGTTGACTTATCCATCGATTGTGACTCGATAATAGTCGCCTGTCGCGATGGAAAAGATGAAGCGTTAAATTATCTAAAGGTTGTCGAGCATTTTTTAAGATTTTCTGCAAGCGAGATTGCATATTTAAGGCAAGTTCAACTCCCCCTGCACCCCCCCCAACAATACTAAGACTAATCTTTCTTTGAGGATTTTTTGTAACCGCTTCAATGATTTGTTCCCAAGCTTGTAAAAATTGAGGAACGGGTTTAGCAGGAATCGTATATTCTGAGACACCAGGAAGAGAATTAGTAGTAGGAGTACTGCCAATATCAATCGATAAATAATCGAAGGCAACAGGAGGGCGATTAGCGCAAATAACTTTGTTATTAACTAAATCTAAACCAATGGCGCGATCGAGATAAAATTGTGCTTTGGCAAATCCAGCAAGACGACGCAAATCAATATGTGTTTCCTCAAAAGTATAAAAACCTGCTACATGACCGGGTAACATTCCCGAATAAGGAGTATAAGAAGTGTCGGTAATTAAAGTAAGGCGAACTCCTGGCAAGGGTTTCCTGCCAAATAATTTTAGAGCGATCGCGTGGCTATGTCCCCCACCCATGAAAACTAGCTCTGTAGTCACAGGAAAGTTAGTTGATTGCATTGCAGCGAATGGTTGATCAGCTAAAGAATTCCTTGCAAATCGAGGACAAAACCTGGTAAAATATCCTCCCCAGATAACTGAGATGGATTTTGGAAAACTTCAGGAGGCTGTCCGGGACGATAAATTTCAACAACTTTTCTCATGGGGTCAAGCAACCATCCCAAAAGCGCCCCGTTATCTATATACTCTTGCATCTTGTCGCGCAAATCTGGGAGAGAATCGGATGGAGAGCGCAATTCGACGACAAAATCGGGACAAAGGGGCGGAAACGTTTTCTTTTGGTCATCAGAGAGTGCATTCCAACAGCTAAACTTATCCAAGATGCATCGGGAGAGCGAAAAGCCAGTGAGGAAAGCTCGAACATGCTAGAGGAATCAAAGGCAATTCCAGTCCCGTCGCTATCCGTCCAGTTCCCCAATCTTTGAGATAGTTTCAGATTGCGAGAACCACTTTCTCCACCCGTGGGCGACATGACAACTAATTCTCCTGCTGTAGTCAGTTCCAGCTTGGCATCGGGATTGGCATAACACAGTTGAATAAACTGTTCGGCGCTCAAATGAATGACAGGCTCTAGGTTCAGCGTAATCATGACGCGATCGCTAAAAATCAGTTAAAAGTAGATCTTCAATACAGGCGACTCAAAACATAATCAGGGAGATCAGCCAGTGCCTGAGCAGATTCAGAAGGCTTGAGACAATCGAGATGTTGTAAGGCCAGCTTAGCATGACAGGAGGCTAACTCCCTTGCTTGTTGAATTCCATTACTTTCTTCTACTAGCGAGAGCGCTTGTCCTATATCCCCTTCTTGACTAAATTCCCGTTCGATGAGGACTTCTAAAGAAGGTTTTTCCTCCATTGCATATAACACTGGTGCCGTGAGATTACCGCTAATGAGATCCGAACCAGCAGGTTTTCCTAAAACTTCCGTCGGGCTAGTAAAATCTAAAATGTCATCGACGATTTGGAAGGCTAGACCTAAATGACGACCGTAGTAGTATAGGTGTTCTGTCATTTCTGCGGAGACTTCGCTGAGGACTCCAGCCGCCTTAGCACTATTAGCAATTAACGAAGCAGTTTTGTAGTAGCTTTTTTCTAAATAAGCTTCGATCGATAAACTGGGATCGAAGCGATTCATCCCTTGCTGAATTTCGCCTTCTGCAAAGTCTCGAATCACTTCTGATAAAAGTTTGACGACTTCTAGGTTATCTAAATTGGCCAGATACCAGGAAGACTGAGCGAATAAAAAATCTCCAGCGAGTACGGCAATCCGGTTATCAAATAGGCTGTTGACGGTTGGAACATTACGGCGGAGTTCTGCCTCATCCACAACATCGTCATGGACTAGGCTAGCAGTATGAATCATTTCTGTAATCTCTGCCAACCGTCGATGCCGTGGCGTGATATCGCTATCTAGCATAGTAGCTCGCGAAACCAGCAAAACGATCGCTGGTCTAATTCGCTTTCCCCCCGCTTCAAACAAGTGTTCGGCTGCCGCTCCTAAAATAGGATGGCGAGCACTAATCAGTCTTTTGAGATTTTCGGTCAGAAGACGCAGATCGTTATCTACGGGGGCAAATAAAGTGCTTGTTGAGATCATCGGTTAGCCAGGCTAGGCGAGATAGTTACGAAAGTTTACATATCCTTGTATTTATTTTAAGCTAAGCTTCACAGACAAGAACATTTTGTTTGCTCCCCGATTTGTTTATGAACACCCAAGATCCTTATCACAAGCTCGATTAACTCTCAAAAAAATCCTCCAAATTTGCAGATTTTGTGTTAATCTGTTTATTGAAAGATTTCAGAATTCACAAAATTCATTCGCTCCAAAGCGAGAGAGGATTTTATCGCCAAGCTTTGGATATCTTAAATTGGTATAGACTTCGCTCTATCGAATTTATAGATCTTACCAAAAGCCAGACGTTAGTCTTGGTCTGTCTACTGAGTTGCAGAGGAAAGCAAGCACAGACGCTTAGTTAAGTGTTTGCCTGACGTTAGACAAAGCCAGATAGTCCAAAAAAGTCAAAAAGTAAGAAGAGAAATTTTCTTTTCTAGAGAAGTTGGCAGTTATTGTTTCGTAGCTGCCGCTTGTATCCAACCGTAGACTAGAAACTTGGCTCTTTAGAGAGTCAGAAAAACTTATCTCCGTTTTCTCACACTTTACCTTGGAAAGATGCCTGCGCTCATTCTGCTCCTCGCTGCCGTGTATTTGTTGACAATTTACATCTTGCTAACCCTAGCCAAGCGAATTCATAAAGTCACGCCGACTTCCTCGCGGGATGTGAGTTCATCTTAAAATCGTTGAAAGGTGGGCGCAGATGTCCCAACCTTAGTCTTGAGCGAGAAACGCGATCGCTCTGCCTATTCCAATAACTGTCAATCAATCGTTTCCAAAGAAATTGTTGAGGTTTCTGCTACTGGAAGATGGATTTTTTCAACGAAAGGCCTATAACCAAGCCAATGTCGCGAGGCTAGGGCAAACTTTTCGGGAGAGCCACTGACACAAAAACGAGTCGGTAAAGGCAATTGGCTGCTTTTTAGCCCCATGAGTTCTAATTCTTGCTCGGCGGCGGCGACGACATATTGAGCCGGATTGATTAGCCTCACCTTGGCAGGCAAGATTTCTTGGAGGATGGGTTGCAAATGCGGATAATGGGTACACCCGTAAATCAGCGTATCGATTTTTTGGGCGAGTAAAGGCTCTAAGTAGCTTGTCGCAACTTTTTTGGTATGGGGAGCGAAAATGCGGTTTTGCTCGATCAGGGGAACAAATTCTGGACAGCCGACTTGCCAGACTTGGGCCTTGGGATCGATTTCCTCGATAGCGTGTTGATAGGCATTACTCGCTGCTGTAGCGGGAGTAGAAATTACGCCGATTCGCTTTCCTTTTTGAACGGCAGCACGAGCGCCTGGTAGAATCAGTCCTAAAATTGGCAGATCGAAATCTGGCTGAACGATTTCTAGTGCCAAGGCTGAGCTAGTGTTACAAGCCATGATGACCATTTTGACCCCTTGGCCGGCCATCCAAGTCAAAATTTCTCGGACAAACTGTACGATTTCCTCTGGGGAACGATTGCCGTAAGGCAGCCGAGCGGTATCTGCAAAGTAGATAATCGATTCATTTGGTAACTGTCGATAAAGCTCCTTTAAAACAGTTAACCCGCCCACACCACTATCAAAAATGCCAATTTGGCTGTACTGAGATTCTCTCATGGATGGAGAAGATATTCGTAAATGAAATTGTAAAATCGAATTTTGACCATTGAAACACGAATAATCGGTCTCGTAAATATACTTAGCGCATAATTTTTAATGAGTCATGAGTTATGAGCGATTTGTTCGCGATCGCTACCTCCTTTGAAGATAATCGATAATTCCGCGAGTGATCGCCTCTGCCATTTGACGTTGGTAGTTAGCATCCCTCAACTTCACAACATCTTCAACTCCGGTAACGTAGCCCGTTTCGACTAAAGTAGCAGCCATCCTGGTTTTTCTGAGGACGTAAAATCTGGCTCGCCTGACACCGCGATCGCGCACGTTGACGGTTCGCAAGATACTTCTGTGAATCGCATCTGCTAGAGAACGATTACCGTAGTAGTAAACTTCTAGCCCATTGACATGAGAACGACCCCCACCGACCGCATTAGCGTGAAGGCTGACAAAAACATTCGCCCGCGCGCGATTGGCCATATCCGCTCGTCCCTGAAGACTGACGAAATAATCGCTGTTGCGGGTCATCATCACTCGCACGCCTTGCTGCTCTAAAAATCGAGTGACATCTTGAGAAATAGAGAGAACGATATCTTTCTCGCGCACGCCGCCAATGCCGATCGCGCCCGGATCTTTGCCGCCGTGTCCTGGATCGATGACTACCAAAGTGTTCGAGCGCGGAACGACGGGGGAGGAATAAGTCGATGGGTAGGGATTGGGAGCGGGATAAGGATCGGGATCGCTTTCGGGGAAAGACGCTCTGGGAGGGGGAGGAACGGGAATAGTAACGGGATTAGAACTCGGAGGGGGAGAACCAGAACTAGACGAGCGCAGAGGGGTCAATCCTAGCGCCAGGGTACTCGTGCTAAGTTGATTCAGTTGTCCGATTTGAACGCCAAGGGCTGGTTTGACGACGATAACGACGGTGTTATCGTTTTCCTGTCGCAGGCGCAATTGATAGATAGGGCTGTACCTCTCCAATTGAGGGCCGACAAAAGAATCGGAAAGTTGCGCGTCGGGAATGCGAATTTCGTAGCTGCTATCTCGACGGTTCCAACTCCCGTTCCCGTTCACTGGGCGATCGCCTCGGATCAATAGCTGAGTATTATTGCTAGTCAATTCTGCCGACTTAATCGTTGCTATCTCGGACTCGGATTCTTCAGAGTCGTCATCGGTCGCGATCGGTGAAGTTTCTCTACCCAACGAACTGATTCCGCCCCTTGGTAGCAGTACCAAACCGCCAAACCTACTATACATAGCTTGCCAATCCTGGCTCTCTTTATCCACATTCAAGGTGATTTGAGCGGCGGGAGGGGAGGTTGAGGTCTGAGCGAATTGAATGTCCCTAACGCCGTAGCTATTGACGGGGAAGGTTTGGGAGGTGAGGGTAGGGGGAAGGGTTGCCCCGGCCAGGGCTACTTCAATGGTTTTGCGATCGCGGCTGCGTTTAACTTCGATCTTGTTGTTGTCGCCATCGCTATCGAGACGCACGAATAAGCCGTTGCGCGTCACTTGAAAGTCGGTCGAATCGCTCTGCTTGGGGGCAGCAGTAGGAGACGAAACGTAAGTCGCCGCAGGTTGAATCGTGCTTTGAGGCGTTGTCGGAGTTGGTCGGTTGGGCGTGGTATAGGTTACTCGTTGGGGAGCCGGTAAGTCTACTGTCCACTGAGTCGGCGATAGGCCTCGAATTTTTACTTGTTGCGGATCGACAGTATAGCCTGGGGCGAGTTCAATCACCAGTCGAGTGGTATAGGCATCAAATTGACCGACCCGAATCCCGCTCACATATCCGCCGATCGCCTGTCTGACGCTAGGACGGCCCAGGGTAATTCCTGGCAGATCGATCACCACGCGAGTCGGATTGGGGATAAGCTGTGCCCTCGGTTGGACGCGATCGTCCGTCGTAAAAATCAGTCGGCTTTGATTCGTTTCAAATCGCCAAAATAGAAGTCTTCCTGCTTCAGCCGGAGAGGCAAACAGCAAAAGGCTTATCGTACTCAGTAGTAGCCAGTAAACTTTCACAATTGTTGCTCCTATTAAACGGCTGCGACTTTTGATTCAAGATTAGTCCCAACTCCTAAACCCATCAAGTGCCAAGGACGTAGATAAAAATAATCAGGTTTCAACAGAAGTCGTTTCCGCTCCTCCAAACACTATTCGTAACAAAGGTGGCGCTAAAAAGGTTGTCAAAATAACCATCATCACGATCGCTGCTTCTGTTGGTTTGGAAAGAGCGCCGCTAGCAGAACCGACACCGAGAAAAACCAAGCCAACTTCGCCTCGCGGAATCATGCCGATTCCAATCGCTAGACGGTTAATGCCAGGTTGACCGAATACTGACCAGCCCGTTACCACTTTACCGATAATTGCTACGGCAATCAAAAAGGTTGCCAGAATTAAGCCTTCGCGGTTACTGGGAATGGCGGGATTGAGAACGCTGAGATCGGTTTTTGCTCCCACGCAGACGAAGAAAACCGGCACGAGAATATCTGCAACAGGTACGATTTGTTTTTCGAGTTCTTCGCGTTTTTCGGTTTCGGCGAGAACCAAACCAGCCGCAAACGATCCCAGGATAGCTTCGAGTTGAATGACTTGGGCGATATAGGAGAGGATATAGGCAAAGATCAGGGAAACCAATAATAACTGACCGCGAGTTTTCATTTTATTAACCAGTCCGATAAAAAAGGGAGTCAAAAAACGTCCCAATAAAATCGCACCGATGAGGAAGACTCCGGCACTGATGATTAAGTAAATAACGTTAGCAATTTGGATTTCACCCGTTTTTACCAGACTGGCAACCACGGCGAGAACAATGATTCCCAAGATATCATCGAGGACGGCTGCACCGATGATAATCTGACCTTCTGTTGAATTGAGGCGATCAATTTCTGAAAGTACCTTCGCGGTAATGCCGATACTGGTTGCTGTCAGGGCTGCCCCAGCAAAGACGGCAGGAATAACGCTAAGGTGAAATAGGTAAACTAATCCTGCTGTTCCTGCGGCAAAGGGAACAACGACTCCAACGACTGCCACTACTGCGGCTTGGGGGCCTACGCGAATCAGTTCTTTGAGGTTGGATTCTAGGCCAATTTCAAATAAGAGAATGATTACTCCTAATTCTGATAAAAGGGAAATGACTTCGCTTTGGGCGGCAAAGACCGATTGTGCCCCTTGGGGAGTTAGAGTAGAGGTAGCTTGCAAAAACTGCATCAGTAGGGAATCGCTGGCAGAGGCACCGCCTTCGGGAAATACCAGTAATTTGAAAGCAGAGACTCCGATCGCTACCCCGCCTAACAGTTCTCCGAGAACAGGAGGTAAATTTAGGCGCAAGCAAATTTCGCCGCCCAACTTACTGGTAAAGTAGATAGCGACTAAGCTGAGTAGCACGCCAGCCAGAACTAGGGCGCTATCTGCTTTAGTTTCCGTTGCTGCTGCCAGAATCGGCGTACAATCCCAAAAATTTGTTGGTAGTAAGTTCATCCAAATTGTTGTCTCAAGCATGGGTTAGGCAGATTTCGCTTTATCTACTGTACAAGCTTCTTCAGAAAATCTTCCTTAATTAGAAATCGTTATTTTTAGAACATAAAATAAAAGCAAGATTTATCGGAGGGCGAACGATGACCTTTCCCGATTTGGTCACTTGGTTGCAAGAACGAACGGCTTTAAGTCTTTTGGGGCAAAATGTTGTAGAAGCTATTGCACCTATTTTAGAAGAACGAGTTCTATTGGCTAACCAGCGCTTTGTTGAGAAAGGAACGGTTCCCGATGGACTCTATATTTTGCGATCAGGTCATCTGGAAAGCGAAAATAAGAGCGATCGCACTCAAGAAGTGGGGTTATTACCTGGTTCGGTGATTAATTTACAAGAACTGATTTTAAAACAAACTGTTCGAGATACAATTATTCTTTTGAGTGACTGTGAATTTTGGTTTGTTAGCGCCCAAAACTTTCAAAAATTACTCGACCGCTATCCCGAAATTACTCAAACTTTTTCGCAACAATTAGCTCAAGAAATCGAACAGTTATCTTCTCAATTAACTTTTGAACAAGAACGCCAAACGATTTTACGACCTTATTTAGTTCCTAAAGCGAAAAGAGGAATTATTGGCAAAAGTCGCTATGCTGTTCGACTGCGATCGCAAATCAAACAAGCCTCAGAAAATCGTCAGTCGGTGCTGATTTTTGGCGAACCTGGATTAGAAAAAGATGATATAGCAGCTTTGATTCATTTTGGGTCTTTCTCTCGCCACGAAGCGATCGTCAAAGTGAACTGTTCTAAACTACAAGCAAGCGGGGCCGATTTATTCGGTCGTGCTGGCGGAAAAATGGGCTTAATCGAAGCACTAGGAGAGGGAACTCTTATTTTAAATAATATTCAAGAACTTCCTTCAGAGTTACTTAAACCTGTTGCCGAATTGCTGCGAAGGAACACCTATACACCAGTGACTCGGACAGGAGAAACATTAGCCGATCAAAAAGTCAGTCAAGCTCGAATTATTCTGATTTCTGAGAAGACACTGAGCGCGATCGATCCTTTAGTTAATAGTTTAATTAAAGTCCCGCCGCTACGAGTCCGAAAAGCCGATATAGAAGATTTAACTAATTATTATATAAGTCTGATGTGTCGGGCAAAAGGGATGAGGAAAAGCCACGTTACGCCAGAAGCTTTGCGACGGTTACAAGCTTATGATTTTCCCAATAATTTAAGAGAATTAGAAAATTTAATTGAACGGGCGATCGTCCAGTTACAAGGATGTGAAACTATTACTGAAGAAATTATTTGGCCCTCCCAAAGCAAGAAAAAGCAATTTCGTTTGAATCTTTTAAATGCCTATCCCAATTTACGTTACTTTCTTCGCAGTCCTTGGTGGCCAGATCGAATTAATTATGGCTTTACTTTAACTGCTTTTGCTATCATTAACGTTATTTTATTTGTGGGCCCTCAAACTCGTACAGAAAACTTTGCTCTTAATTTATTTTGGGCGTGGTGGTGGCCCTTAATTTTGATTGGATTTCCCTTTGTCGGACGGGTTTGGTGTGCAATTTGTCCTTTTATGATTTATGGAGAAGTCACGCAAAAACTCTCTTTATGGCTATTTCCTCGCCAACTCAAAAAATGGCCCAGACAAGAAGCCGAAAAATGGGGCGGCTGGTTTTTATTTAGCTTATTTGCCCTCATTTTATTGTGGGAAGAACTGTGGAATTTAGAGAATACGGCTTATCTATCTTCTTGTTTGCTGCTATTAATTACCGCAGGAGCAGTCATTTTTTCTGCCATTTTTGAACGTCGTTTTTGGTGTAGGTATTTGTGTCCTATTGGGGGAATGAATGGAATGTTTGCCAAACTTTCTATCACAGAATTACGAGCGCAACAAGGAATTTGTTCTGCCGAATGTACGACTTATCAATGTTATAAAGGAGGCCCCCAGAAAGGAGAAGGAATGGAAACTGATGGATGTCCTTTATATTCTCATCCAGCACAGTTAGAAGATAATCGAGATTGCGTTCTCTGCATGACTTGTTTAAAAGCTTGTCCCCATCGTTCGGTAGAGTTTAATTTACGTCCTCCAGGAATTGAATTATGGACAACCCATGTTCCTCGGAGTTATGAAGTTGCCTTGCTATTTTTATTATTAAATACCGTATTTCTGCACCATTTACCTGAGATACAAGAACAATTAGGATTACACTTAAATTTAACTCAATTTTGGACACATTTTTGGGTTGCCGTATTGGTTTTAAATTTACCTGCACTAATTCCTTTCGCTGGTTATGGAGCAATCCAGTTATTTTCTCAAATCAATAAAAAGATTAAGCCGCGCAGTTTTATCGAGTTAGCTTACGGATATTTACCATTAGTTTTAGCTGGAAATCTAGCCCATTATTTACGACTTTTGTTAGGAGAAGCGGGAAGAATCTTACCTGTAAGTTTTGCTACTTTTGGTTTGTCAGGCAAAGGATTGCCCATAATAGTCGCTCATCCAGCAGTAACAGCTTTTTTACAAGGAACCGTGTTAGTTATTGGGGTTATTTTATCGGTTATCTTGACACAAAAAATTGCTCGTCAGTCCTTTAAATTATTGTTAGCGCAGCATTTATGTATTGTATTGCTGGCAATTGGTATGTGGAGAATTATCGTAGGGTATTGAGACAATAGAATAAAAAATTGCTAATTTTCTCCCTCTAAAATTTCCACTATTCCCGTTTGTCCGTCAATTCGTACTCGCTGACCATCTCGCAACAGTTGGGTTGCATAGTGAATATCCATGACGGCAGGAATCCCATACTCGCGAGCAACGATCGCACCATGAGACAAAGAACCTCCCACTTCAGCAATAATCCCTCCTGCACGAGCGAGAATAGCTGTCCAACCAGAATCGGTATAAGGAACAACGAGAATGGTTTGCTGGTCAATTTCGCCTATCTGTTGAAGTGTTTTAATCACCTTAACTCGTCCTTCTGCTTGTCCGGGACTAGCGGCAATCCCTTGCAATCGCTGTTTGAAAAGTAGCGACGAAGTAGAGGGCAAAGAAAAGGTTTTCTGGCTCCCATAGACGACATAGGGAACATTAGCGAGTTCTTTATTTTGCTTATATTGAATCCGTCGTTGTTGGATGAGTTGGGGCAGTTGCGTTCGGAGTTCGGCATCGTTAGCTTTAACCAGACGGCGAATTTCCGACAATTCGAGAAAAAAGATCTCCCCATTAGCTAAAAGCGTACCGTCTTCGAGCCAAATTTTTTCTAGGGCAACAAACGTCCAACGCAGATGGGCAAGTAATTGCGAGTAAACTTCTGTGGCTTTGCCTTTGAGATTGAGTCGCTTTTGTACCAATTGTACTTTCACAGAGCGATCGCTTTTGGCTGCTTGGGCAGATATATCTTTCTGTTGCGGCGGATGAAAAAGAAAGCGAGTAAATAATGCTCTCATCGGACGCGGATCTTCTTTCCAGCGAGGAACTGCTATATCGGTAGCTACTTCACTCAAATAGCCGTAGCGTTCTAGCCATTGCTCAAACTGTTCTAAAGTGTTCTGTCCATCTGGAATTTCCGCTAGATGGGCAAACAGTGAAGGACAGCTATAATCGCTCAGTTGGTCAATCGGCAATATATTTCGAGTATAAGCTGCTAATTGCGCCAGCGATCGCGAAGATTCGATTTCTGGAGTCTGACTATTATCAAGTTGTTCGGGCGATACTTGGAGGATTGCCTGTCGCAGTGCCAGACTCAGAGGGGCAAGAATGCTATAGTAAGTCGCCTGTTTTAGCACCGATAAGAGAGTATCTACCCTTTCTAATAACTCCAGAGGCGATAATTCTAGTACAGGTAGCGCTTCGAGCCAATTCAGCGTTGGCGCAAAGTATCGATGGCTGTCCTTCTCAAAATCTTGCTCTAAATTCCACTCGCGTTTCAATAACCTGAGCAATCCTGGGCTATTGCGTAGGGTAGATTGTAGGGGAGGCTTGCTAAATTTTGCCCCTCTGGTGAGAAATTCTAGGCTTTCTGGTGGGAGTCCCATGCGACGGAAAATCTCTCCAAGCAAAGTCGCATTAAAATAGGCGTGTTGGTAATTTAGCGTGGCGGTTTCGTTAAAGTCCAGTCCGCTTGCCCGTTTTCCCAGAACTAGCGTGAAAATATCGCCCCACACGCCACAAGTGAGAGGACGGTTAATCGACCAAGTTAGGGGACGAATGACACCAGGAATCACTTCAGCCGCAATCTTGCGTGTCCAAATCGGTTGCAGATTCGTAATTGATCGCGCTTGCAACACCCACAACTGCTGTCCGTCATACGTCCATTCGAGATCTTGAGGAATGCCGTGGTATAAGTTTTCGATTTCTCTTGCCAGGATTGCCACTGACTCGATTAAACTTGGCGGTACATCCCCGCCTTCTGGAGGGGCTGTGTGGCGAACTTGGTTCGCCACCTTGAAAGCCCCGTCCTCCTGCCTTCTGGAGGGGCTGTGTGGCGAACCTGCGTCGCCACCTTGAAAGCCCCGTCCTTCTACACAGTATCTTTCGGGAGTGACTTTCCCCGATACCACTCGTGCTGCATCTCCGGGTAAAGCTTCGATAACAACAGCCGTATTCAAAGGATTGACGGGATCGCGGCTAAAAGCAACCCCCGAAAAAACGCCTCGGATTTGTTTTTGAATCAGGACTGCGATCGCAGCCTCGGCTTGATTTCTGTCCTGACGATATTTCACGGCGCTAGGAAGGCTATAGGAAGCCTGACAGTCTAAAATGGCAGCTTGTAGCGCTTCTCGACTCGTAACGTTCAAAATCGTGATATATTGCCCCGCAGCCGAGGCCGTTTCTGAATCTTCTCCAATGGCTGAAGAACGAACGACTAAGGGATGCTCAACAGAGGGTTCGAGAAATTGAATTAAGGGTTGAGGATCGTCCCCGGCGGGGAGTACCCAGCCATCCGGCACGGGATAGCCCAAACGCTTTAGATAGGCTAAATTAGCCGCTTTTTGTCCGACTTTTTGGGCATCTAAGCGATTGTCTAAGGAGAGAAGGGAGCGATCGCCTCGGAAAAAACGAAACATTGTTTGAGACTCGGTTTTTGCCGATTGTACTGGAAGATCGAGATCGTCGGGAATTTTTTGATAAATCCAGGCTAGCAACCCGGCCAGCGCGATCGCAGCACCGATATACTCAGTTTCATAGGGATGTCGCAAAACTAATACTAAAGCCAGTAGAAACAACCCCGCCAAACGCCCCAACTTGCGCTCTCGAAAAATTGTAAAACTGGTTCCCCCAATCAGAACAATTAAAGCTGCTGCCTGCCAATCGTGAGCCACAATTCCCCAAAATACATTGGTCGTTCCGGCACCTTTGCCCATCCAATAACGTCCCATAACTAGGGCAATTAGGGCAAGCAACTCCCACACTGACTGCGAGGGAAAGAACAAACGGGCTAACCAAACGGCTGCCACTCCTTTTGCTGCTTCTGATAAAACGGCTAGGATTCCTACCAGTTTTCCCCCGTGGTAAAAAGCGGCCGATACAGAAATATTACCGGTTCCCAATCTCGCAAGTCTGCGTCCTGTGATAGCGTAGCTAATCCAGTCAATAAGGGGAAGTCCTCCGAGTAAGGGACATACCAGAAAAATTAGTAAAGAACCCCAAAGTTGCGTCAGCGTCATTCGATGAAAGGATTTTGGATGAAAGGATTTTGGATGAAAGGATTTTAGATTGATTTAGTTACCAGTCACCAGTCACCTTCTCACCAATCACCAATCACTGATAACTGTCTTATATACTATCGAGCAATTCATCCCAGTCTGGCGGTAAATCTTCTAAGTCATCGACATTCTCAGGCCAATGGTTTTCAGAGGACTCTTCAAGCTCTATTAAAGATTGTTTTTGCGCTTCTAGCTGGCGAAGGTGCCATTGCAGATCGGTAACAGAAGCTAATAATTGTTGCTTTTGATTTTTTAAATCATGTAAGTCGCGATCGAGTTGCTCTTTTTGAGTATAGATATCTGAGATATAGTCTTGCAATTGCTGATACTCTTCTCGCAAAAGTGTTAAGCAAGATTCATTTTGCTGGATTTGCTCTTGTCTGTCTGCCAGAATTTTTTCCTGCTCTTGATTGCGATCACCGATCTGTTGCCATTCTAATTGTAAATTCTCACAATCTTCTTTTAATTTTTGTTTTTGTCGAAGAATTAGGGAGATTTCTGGTTGAGCTTGTCTGTATTTTTCTTGAAGATCGCTAACTTGGTCGCTTAAGCGATCTTTTTCTGTATTTAGACTATCAATACTTAATTTAATTTCTTTTTGAACGGTTGTCGCTGTCCTTAGAGACTGACGCAAACCATTTCCGTAATTTTCAAGTTCGCTAATCTCTTCTTGAAGCGCTTTTAGTTTCTTTTGAAAGGAATTGATAGTAGTTCGCTCTTGTCTAATATTTTTTTTATCGACAACTGATGCACCGATAAAACTGGCAATGCTCGCGATCGCTCCTGTTGTTAATGCTCCTTTAATCTCTCTGTTTACGAGTAAGCCAATCCCACAACTTATGCCAAAAGCCATTAAACAAAGTAAAATCCGATTTTCTAGTCTGGTGGATGGCATCTCAATTACTTGTTTAGTCTTGCCACTATAGGGGTTAGGCAAACTTTAACAGAAAATTATATTTTTTTTCAAAATCTAACATTAAGATTTACAATACACTATCTTAAAACTAGCAAAACCTTTACCTAAAAGGAGCGAGCGTGGACTCAAAACCGACGGACTATCCTAACTCAATCCCACCACAAATGGCACTTCTTCAAATGGCATCAGGATATTGGATTTCCCAATGTATCTATGTTGCCGCAAAATTGGGAATTTTTGAAGCTTCCCTGCACCAGAAGCTCCCCACACTCACCAATCCCCAATCCCCAATCCCCAATCCCCAATCCCTAATTCTCCCGTTAAGAAATCAATAAATTGTTTTGCAGTTCTTCCCGAACGTCCGTTATGACGAGTTGCCCATTGTTTAGCGCGAAATTCCAAGTCATCTTTCTCAAGAGAAATGTTAGCTTGTTGTGCTAAGTGATGGACAATTTCTAAATAAGTATCTTGATTAGCAGGTTCAAAAGTCAGGGTTAAACCAAAGCGATCGCTAAAGGATAATTTTTCTTGTAAAGTATCCCATGCGTGAACTTCATCTCCCTCACTCGGACGAGGGCGATCGCTAAAAAATTCTCTTACTAAATGCCGTCGATTTGAAGTCGCATAAACCACAACATTTTGCGCTCTAGCGGTTAAACTACCTTCTAAAATTACCTTTAAAGCTTTAAAAGCATCATCATCTTCTTCAAACGATAAATCGTCTACAAAAACAATAAATTTTTGCGATAAATCTCGCAATCTTTCGACAATTACTGAGAGGTCTTTCAACTCAGATTTACCAACTTCTATTAATCTCAAACCCTGTTGACTATATTGGTTTAATAATCCCTTAACTAAAGACGATTTTCCCGAACCGCGACTGCCATAAAGCAAAACATGAAGGGCAAGATATCCAGCTAGTAAGAACTGAGTATTTTTCAGTAAAGCTTCTTTTTGAGATTCATAGCCAACAATATCGGTTAATTCAATGCGATCGGGATTAGCAATTCCTATTAACTCTCCTTCTTGCCAACGCAAAGCTTTGTATTTAGCAAAAATTCCCGTTCCATTTTTTCGATAATAAATGACTAATTCTTCTAAAACATCTTCCCAATTATCTTGCCAATGAAGAAAATTTTTTGAATCTGATTCTAGATCCCAAGAAACGGGAGTGACTGAGACTTGAGTTGCCGTTTTTACCCATTGGCTAATTTGTTGCGGACTGCAATGATAGAGTTTCTGTAAAATTTTTAGATCGTGTTTTGCCGCAGCAATCAGAGATGGCTGTAAATCTTCTAAGGATGCTTTTTGAACTTGTTGGCTAAAAGGATTATCATCCTGCAAAATTTGAGTCGTTATATAATCGTGCCAGCTTTGATTTCTAGCGGCTAAAGTTTTAAACCAATTGCCATATGCCTGCAAGCAACTCACAGAGGTAAACGATCGCGTTTTTGATTCACCACTGCTGCCATCTAACATTTGCAGTAAATTTAGAAAAGCTTTGCCTACTTCATCTTGTAAAACCGATTGATAGAGCAATAGCGAAGCAACTTGATTATGGAGAAATTTACTGGAAGTAACAACAGAATCATTAATCATTTGCTCAAAGCTCAGAATCCAAAATTCAGGATTCAGGATTCAGGATTCAAAATTCTAACTTACCATCATTTCCGAATCATTAGTACGCCATAATTGTTCTAATCCTGTTGCTGGCATGGTTAAATATAATACGTCTTCAGCCAGTAGACGAGTATCCAAAAGCTGCCAACTATGAATGGTATAACTTTTTCTTTCAAGATAAAGGGGAACAAAATTTGCATCCATGGCCGCTTCTTTGACGACTTTGCCACAGAAGGGATGTTTAGGTGTAATGAAAGTAGCTAAGGCTACCCAGAGAAGATCGTCGGTCATGCCATTCCCTAAAATTCTACCTCCCAAAGCGGCAGCAGCAAATGAAGGGGTTGCTAATTCAGTCGGACATAAGACAGTATCAAATTCAAAAACCTCTTGCACCGATTGAGCGAATTGAGGCTCCTGAGAGCGGACTACGACGGATACTTTCGGAGAAACGGCTTTGGCAGTCAAGGCGATCTCTACATTGATCATATCGTCGCTAGTAACCACAATAATCGCTTCTGCTCGCTCGATATTGGCTGCTTTGAGTGTTGCAGATAAACGGGCATCTTCTAGAATAACAGGAACGCCCAGGGAACGAGCCGTATGCAAGAAGCGGTTGTTATCATCTGATTCAATGACGACAATTTCGTGTCCTTGACTGTGTAGTTGGCGCACGATTTGTATGCCAATTCCGCCCAAACCGCAGATAATGTAGTGGTTACGGGTAGGCACTCTTGCGGCATCCCAAAATTGCTTGAAGCGACTGCCGAGAATAAAATCGTTGAGCAAAGCGTAACAGACACCGATGACTCCCGCACCGACAATCATCATAATTGCCGTAAAGATTTTAATGCTGTCGGGGGCTTTTTCGGCGACTTGCTCTTGTCCGCCTGCTCCTGTAATCATGCCGACGGAGAAGTAGAGGGCATCGACGATGGAAGTATTATAGTTGACACTGACGTAGATTAGAGTCGCCACGAAAATCATCGCCAGTAGCGACAGGGTGACAAGGGTGACGGAGCGAGCATAGTGCTGGTATTGGCCCAGATTGGCGATCGCTTTCACAAATTTCTGTGTCAAAGAACGCCGTTTAATGCGGATCGTCGGTTTTGTGCCGATAATTAGATGATCTCCTTTCTGTAAGGATTTTCCTCGCACGACTGCTGAAACGAGATCGATTTCTCCATCTTTGGGTAAATAGTAAATGAGCATACGGGAGGGATCGTCCCAAAGATCGCTTAATTTCAATCCTTGCCAGGGATGATAGTTATCTATGACGATTTCTTGGATGGGCCATGTTTGCTTGAATAGTTGTAACTGTCCGATCGCTTTATTCCCCAGTGCCGCAAAGGAAAAAATCGGGGCCGCTAACGCAGAAACGCTCATGCTGACGTGATCGGGCAAGACTCGATCTAAGCGATCCCCCAAGGTTTGATTAAACAAACGGTTAACGATGCGAATCTGAGGATTGAGCAATCGCGCTTGAGTCAAAACTCCCAAATTGATTGCATCGTCATCGCTAGCTAGCACGAGAGTATACGCCTCTTTGATCCCCGCCGCTACGAGGGTAGCAGTGGAGCGTAACTCGCCCACAATAATC
>CAYTUO010000030.1:0-19483 GCA_964441015.1 uncultured Pleurocapsa sp. | reverse complement strand
GAATGGGTTTTTTTTTCGCTGAAGTGTTTGTTTGCTTTGGCTTTCCTGTATCTTAACGCTATTGATCTTTCGCGCTTGCCGTATTTCCAGCCCAGAATGTTGCATCATAACCAACTGCTGTGTAGGAGTGAGTCTATTTTCCTGTTTTAAATCAGGATGTATTTATCCTTCGATCTTAACGTTCTGTGATCGCGCTCATCAATTTCATCACCGAGTGTCAATTTTCCAAAAACGTTTTTACGCTTCCGTCGGGATTGAGAACTAAGCGAATGGTAGCTTCTTGCGTGACTTCGAGCGGAGAGACGAAGGGAGTTCCCATCAAGGGCATCTGAGTGCGATCGAGATAAATGTTAGCGGCCCGTCCTAGAGGAGCAATGCGAGCGATCGCGCCTTCCTGATTGAGAACCAAGCGATACTCTAATCTCTGATTCAAACCCTGTGGGACTTGCCATCGCGCTTGGAAGTACTGTCTGACTTCGGCGACTTGGGGGATGGTATCGAGTAGGGTATTTGTCTCTTGGGAAGGGACGGGTGCTTCTGTTGCTGAGGGAGCCAAAGCCGCCGAGTTGGGTGTCTGGGCAGGCAAAGTATCTACCGCACTTTCTCCCTGTGCAGGAGAGTTAGATTGCAGATCTGGCAATTCCGGTAGATTAGGCTGGCGGATTGGGGTTGCAGCCGAATCGGACGAAGCGGAGGGAATAGGGGCTGAACTCCCCGGTGCAGGAAGCATTCGGGAATGGGTTGAAGATTCGGGAACGACTGCAATCGTTTGCCTTTCGGGTGCAGGGGGGGCAACTGGGGGAGGCGGAAGACTGGGGGAGGGAGGAACAACGACGGGAACAGAAGCAGTACGAGATGGGGGCGCGGGTTCGCTAACAGCCGGAGGTGGCGGTAACGCTTCTCGATTGAGGGCTGGCGGTAGGGTGGGAGAAGGAACTGGGGTTCCCGTGGGGGGAAGAGGGACGGGAGGGATAACGTTCTCGGCGTTTGGCTGGGGGAGTTGAGAATTAGAGTCTTGCTTGGAAGCAACCACATCAGTATGGCGATCGGCGCTTTGAAAGACTCTTACGCCAACGGTTGTCAGTCCAATAGCCAAGAGTGCCGCAGCCGCCGTACTTGCCCAGACGAGGGTTGTTTTTTGCTTTTGAGCTTTATTTAACGTCGGTAAGAGATCGATTTCTGTGCTGAATTGCTCTAGGGCTTCGGCGAGGTCAAATAATTGAGACACGCTGAGTTGAATGGCAGATTTTGAGGCATCTAGCGAACCGAAAGAGAGTTCGTGAGCGAGCAGTCCCTTGGGTTTAAGGGTGGGTAGGGACGGGAGAGGAACTAGGACGTTATCTGTAGCCGTTGCTTGGGCCCGATTGAGCGAAGTGACGCGAGGGCTGGTGGCAGGCGCTTCTCTTGTTTCCGTGGCAGAAGTAGGGAATGCGAGAGTTTCAATGGCGACGGGAATCGGAAAGGATGGCTGCTGGAGAAAGTTTTGCACGTAACGACTGACGGCATCGCCAAGCTGTTGGAGTTGGGCGCGATCGCCCTGCACGATCGCCTGTGAGTCTTCTGGCAATCTCGGATCGTCAAAGTGCAATTCAAACCGCAAGTCTTTGACTAGCTGACGATCGCTCCAAAAAGACAGGGGCGAACTGCGTGCCCAAATTTCTAGGGTGCAGGTGGGAGGAGTATAGCGGCGGATAATGCGATCGGAAAGTAACTTCATGGTTAACTGACAAGCGTGGAGGAGGATGATCAGATTAGTTGTTCTACTCCTACTCTAAAATCTAAACTTCATTAACGGGCATAATCTAGTAAAGCTAACCAAAGACGACGATGACCGTTGGCAGCACTGTAAAAAAGTAAATCGATCAGGAGTTTGAGGGCTAAGCGAGACAGTTGTTCGGATGAAATTTTCTCGCCATCTTCCATACGTTCCTGATAGCTATTGGTAAAGGCATCGAGATAATCTCCTAGCAAAGCGGTTTGGTGAGGCGCTCTATTTTGTTCGGTTATTTGTTCTAATAAGGTTACTGCACGACGAATTAACTCGTGATATTGTCTGGCGAGGTAACAGATAATCAGGACGAGCGATCGCGCTTCTTCTACATCCAGTTTTTTTCGCCCCCCCGAACTTTTGCGTAAGGGATTTGACTGACGCAAGCGCCACAGTCCGACGCGATCGGCGATAATTGAGTCCAAGTTTAACTCCTGGGCTGCTTTAAGCATTTCCTCAGAACTTATCTTGGTCAGCACCTCTAGAGCCAGTAAAATGATATCCAAATGGGCTTTGATATTGTCCAACTGCTGGGCATCCGGCTCTTTTAGAAGCGGCAAATCCTCCCGTCTGGGATTGGATAAAGGCGTGTTCGCGGTCGGACTCATGAGATTGGGGATTGGTGAGAAGGTGATTGGGGATTGGGGATTGGGGATTGGTGACTCATCAGTTATCAGTTATGAGTTATCAGTTATCAGTTATCAGTGAATGAATCAATCCAAAATCTAAAATCCAAAATCTGATAACTGATATTAGTGGCTTGGTTCATAGACCATCATTAATTGTTTATCTGCATTATAAACTTCTACTCGTTTTTCGCTAGTATTGCTAAGGCTTTGTAAACTTTTCTCTAGCGTCGAAATGTGATTGAGTAAGTTAACTTCAGTTTGTAAATTGCCTGTAGCTTTTGCCTGAAGTGCTGTTTTCCAAACTGTCTGCATATAGCTATAAGTTAGGTTAACCTTGATAAGATTATCGGCGATCGCATAGTTACAGATCTTGCTTCCTTGGGCACAAATTTTTTCTAGGGCGCGATCGCTTTGCTCAAACTTAATTGCTCGATTGAAAGCTATCGTGTAAGTAGCCCTTAACGGTTCGGCTTGGCGATATTGAAAAGTATTTTGCGGAACTTCTCGAACATAGGTTAGCGCATTGCGCCAGTGAGAGATAGCAGCCGACCATTGATTCTTTGCTTCTGCTTGTGTGGCAAGTTTTGCGGTTTCTGTTGCTTTTTGATAAAGGTTTGCGGCCGATTGTTCCTGATTTTGGCGGGTTTGCGCTATAACAAGCCCAGATGTATAAATTTCTAACAGCCTTTGGGCTTCTGGGTAGACACTGGTTTGAGGAGAAATGTCTCTCAGTCGCTGTACGGCGGTTTGCCAGGTGGTGCGGACTGCTTGCCAGTCTGAGGGGGATTGCGCCGAATTTTGACGCGATCGCGCTAATTTTGCGGCTTCTTTGGCTGCTTTTAAATTGGTAGTGGCTTTTTGTTGCGCTTCTAGTCTCTGTTCTAAGCCAACTAAATTTTTCTGGTAATCTTGAATTTTCACTTGAGCGATCGCATACCAGGGACTATCGCTGGGGAGTTGTTGCAGTGACGTGATCGCCGTTTGCCATAGTTGTCGAATTTCTTCATTCTTCGAGGAAGTCATCGGGGAATTTTCAGTCAAAACAGTTGCTTGCTTAGCAGTTGCGATCGCCCCTCCAATAGTTTTTAAACTCGCCGATTGCTGCTGGTAGTCTTGCAATAATCTTTCTGCTTCGCTGCGATAATTCGACCACCAAGGAATTAACTGTAATTTTTGAATCGCCTCATCTAATTGCTGCTGTGCGGTTAAAATTTCTCGATCAGATGAAGAAACGCGCACTAATCTTGAAGCTGTGTCAAATAACTGTTGTGCTTGAGGAATTACTGAACAATTGTCAATAACGCAAGGACGAGTTAAGGCATAGAAAAGTGCTAGAAGAGAGACTAGACTAATTCCAGTTCCCGCGCCGATCCCCAGTAACAATAAATTTGGGAGAGGTTTTTTTGTGGCGCGATCACTCGACTCCAAAAGCTTTTCTGCCTGAAGTTCGGATAAAGACTGACTAGCTTCTTCAGCTATCTTACTCTCAAGCGAATCAACAAGGAGAGGCTGAAGAATATCTGACTGCTCTTGCTCCTGACAGATAAGATACATCGATATGGAATAATTATCTGAAATTTGTTCTTCTTTAAGAGTTTGTCTGAGGAGAGAAAAAACCTGTTTCGGATGGGGAATAGCTGATTCGGGGTAATCAATTAAAACAATCAATATTTCCTCTCTAAAAAGACAGTGAATCTGTAGAGGAATATTGATTGAAGGTTCTGAGTGCAGTTTTTTTTGCAGTAGCTCCTCAAGCTCCCTTAAACTGAGTTGGCTTTCGGCTGTTTCGCTCATGTCAACAGCATTATATATTTCTTGTAATTTCCAGTATATGTATTCTGTTGACTGTCTCTGAGAAATCAAAGTTTCAAGTTTTCAGGAAGGAGCGATCACGCTGTCAAATTAGAATAGAGAATATCAAAATTTTACTGATGCAATTAAGAAGTCACGCTCTACCTATCGCTCAACAAGTGATTCTCATTACTGGTGCATCGGCTGGAATTGGTGCAGCGTTAGCCGAAACTTTAGCGAAGGAATTTTTGGGCATTCGTTTGGTTTTAGCGGCTAGAAGAAAAGAAAAATTAGAAGAAGTCGCCAACCAATGCCGTCAAGCTGGTGCTGAGGTTTTAGTCATTCCTACGGATCTGGCTGATGTGGAACAGGTAAAAGTCTTAGCGCAAGGTGCAGTTGAAAAATTTGGTCGAGTCGATGCTTTAGTCAACAATGCGGGTTACGGACAAATGGGGCCAATCGAATTAATGCCGCCAGAAGCCGCCCAACAACAATTTGCCATTAATTTTCATGGCCCTTTAAGGTTAATCCAAGTCCTAATACCAGTGATGCGAAGTCAAGGAGGAGGAAGAATTATTAATATTAGTTCTTTGGGCGGACGAATGGCGTTTCCTGGAGGGGGATTGTATAGTTGTTCTAAATTTGCCCTAGAAGCCCTCAGCGATGTGTTGCGAATGGAGTTAAAGGGATTTAATATCCAAGTTAGCGTTGTCGAGCCAGGGCCTGTGGTTACGGAATTTTTTCGTGCTGCTTGGGAAAAAGTGCAAGAAACTGCACCAGAATCCGAAAAGTCCCTGTATAGACCAGTTTTTGCCAAGATTGAGGCAATTGACCAGCAGCTACAGCTTCTCGGTTGGACTGCTGAAAAAGTGGCCAAGGTGATCGTGCGATCGCTCACAGCCCGCCATCCTAGTCCTCGCTACCTCGCTGCTACAGGGGGAAGCTTTTTCGTTCCCTTGATGACCAAGGTTATGCCAACTTGGTTTACGGATGCTTTCTGGAAGCATTTTTATGGCATAGACCAAGTTGAACGAGAATGGAAAAAAGCGATGCTGAAAGTTAGATTGCCTTAATTCATTAAAATTTTTGAAACTTTCTTGACTAATCCTCTCCATGTTGTTGTCATTGGCGGCGGTGCTGCTGGATTTTTTGGGGCAATTACCTGCGCCCAAACCCCTCCCCACACACAAGTGACTTTGCTTGAAGCAGGACGTACTCCTTTAACGAAAGTGCGAATTTCTGGCGGGGGAAGGTGCAACGTGACTCATCACTGTTTCGATTCCGCTCAATTAGTGCGATCGTATCCTAGAGGCGGGAAAGAATTACGGGGTGCTTTTACTCGCTTTCAACCCAAAGATACCATTGCTTGGTTCGAGTCTCGCGGTGTCCGCTTGAAAACTGAAGCGGATGGAAGGATGTTTCCCGTGACAGATAATTCGGAAACGATTGTTAATTGCCTGATGGAAACAGCAAGAGAAGTAGGTGTTAAACTGCATACTAATGCAATGGTTAAATCTGTCAGGAAAAGAGTGAATTTTCCAACTCAAAAAGGATTTGAAATTGCGTTAAAGACTGGAGAAAAATTAGAGTGCGATCGCCTGCTAATTGCAACAGGAAGCAACCCTTTAGGATATCGTTTTGCTAGAGATTTGGGACATACTATTGAACTTCCAGTTCCTTCTCTTTTCACCTTTAATATTAACGATCCTCGCCTACAAGATTTAGCCGGAGTCAGCCTAGAAAATGTCTGCGTCCGTCTCATAAATCGCGATCGCACTCAATTAGAACAGACTGGCCCCTTACTGATTACTCATTGGGGGATTAGCGGGCCTGCGGTTCTAAAATTGTCCGCTTGGGGAGCAAGAATTTTATACGAACATCACTATCAGATGCCTTTAGTAATCAACTGGGTTCCTCCTTATAATTCAGAAACGTTACGTCAATATTTATTAGAAATAAAATCCGACAATAGTAAACGTAAAATTTATAGTTATTCTCCCCTCCCTATCCCAAAACGACTTTGGCAGCGATTTATTACTTTTATTGGAATCGATCCTCAAACCTCTTGGGCAGAATTATCAAAAAAAGCTTTAAATCAATTGATACAAGAACTGACTCAAGGACAATATAAAATCCAAGGTAAAGGGGTATTTAAAGAAGAATTCGTGACCTGTGGCGGCGTAAAATTAAAAGAAATTGATTTTAAAACAATGGAGAGTAAAATTTGTCCTTGGCTTTATTTTGCGGGTGAAGTTCTCAATATTGATGGAATTACAGGAGGCTTTAATTTTCAAAGTGCTTGGACAACGGCTTGGATAGCAGGACAAGCGATGGGGAATTCTAAAAGCTGAACATACAGGAAGAATTACTCGCGAATAAAATCCCATAGAAAAATTCTCCTATAGCCACTGGCGATCGCAACTGCATAGCTAAACTATAACTTTTCCCATTAAAAATAATTAAAATCGTGTTTCGTACTCAACTTTAAACTCATTAAAGGTATAGTCGTAGGAAAAACCCAGAAAAGAATTTTTACCAACTCGATAGTTCGACTCAATCACAGGAAATAAACGTAAGTCTGCTGCCCCAACTGCGTTACCGACGGTATTTTCTATATCGTAGACAACACCTTGTAAGAGCAAAGGCAACGCCAATTGAACTAAACCGTATTGCAAAAGCTGCTCACTATTTTGACTTTGTAGCACATCTGCCAAAGCAAAGAACTGTTCGCTCAAAAGACGGACAATTTCCCCTTGAGTGCGGGGAGGACTGCTACTGAGTTTGACAACAGGGTTGCTGAGCAACTGTACGTCCGATCCATCCCTTCTTCTAGCCGCAAGAATTTGAAGGCAGGTTTCCAAGCGGTTCAATTCTTCCTGAGAAATCGCTGTCTGTCTGGGGATAGGCGGTGCAGAAGCGGGTTGAATTTGGCAAACATCGGCAACATCTCTGCCCAAATTTGGCACCAATTGACTAAGTTGTCCTTCTATACTCAAAGTAATGTCAATTCTCTGTACTCTGCTGAAACTATCATCGGGAATCTCATTATTTTGCTCGATTCGCTGTCGTCTCGCTTGGGGAAACTCAGAAACTAAGGTTCTCATCCTAATACTTAAATCTGGGTTGAGCAATCCTTGTTCTCTATCAAAAACAATGACGTTTCTATAGCGGCGATCTAGGAGAAACCGGGTTTCTAAGAAACTGACTCTTCCGCGATCGAGCGTAATAACTCCTTCAGATTGGACGTTGCTCAGAGGGTTTAGAGGGCCGTTCAACGTTAAAGCACCGCCAAAATCAAACTGATATAAGGGCGCTGATACTGACGATCCTTCTAAAAAGACTCGCAAATTTTCCAATCTCGGTACGACAACCGCATCATTTCTAGGACGGCTCGTTGGCTGGTTGATAATTGGGGTAGCTGGAGTATTGTTTGCCTGTTGTTGTTGCGCGACGAAAACTTGACCGTTGCTCAAACGCACATCACCGCCGATCGCGGGACTAATCGCCGCACCCGTGACCGTTACTCTAGCATCAATTCCGCCTTGGTAGAGATTTTCTAAGTCGATTTGTCCTTGCTCGATCGCGATGGTCAGAGGATTTTTCGCATTGGGATCTCGGCGACTGAGGGGGATAAACAGAGGCAAGACTCCGGTTGCCGTCAGTCTACTCTGGGCAAAGGTTCCTTCTAATTGCTCGACTTGAAGGAGTTGATCGTTGAGGGCAATCTGACCGTTAACTTGGAGAGGTTCGGGAAAAGCCGCACTTTGAAGCGTGGCATCTGCCAGGATAACCCGACCGTTAGCTGTCAAACCGTAAAGCCTGAACCCATCGCTCAAATCCAAACGCCCATTAGCTTTCAGCCTGACTTCCCCTTCTCCGCCGAGCCACGATACCTGTCCTTGGGTAAAGACATCCATCAGGGTTAGTGCGTCCGTACCGAGTCTAACATCTAACGCGAGTTGGTCGTTGACTCCTGGTTCGGTTGGATAGGGCACGCTGGCATAGAGTTGGATAACCGAATCATTAGTCGTGCGAGTTTCTAATCGGGCATTGGTATAGTTGAAAGTACCTGCGAGGGGGCGATCGATCACCCGACCGTTGAAGGCAGCATCTGTAAAGCGATATTCTCCCTGAATCGTGGGATTGAGTAACTTGCCCGACAAAACGGCTTTTGCCTTTAAATTCCCCGCTACATCCGCAGGAACTTTGACAAAACTATTGACCGTATCTACCGATAAGTTTTCTACGACCAATTCTGAAGGTTGAAGCGTCAGGTTTGCCGTTCTCAACCCTCCAGTAAAAGTCACGAGGGAATCTCTGATTTTCACTCGTGCGGGTTCTATCCGAACTATGCCATTTTGCAGGCTGCCTTGAAGGACTATTTCATCGATGGGAACGATTTGCGTGTCTGCGATGACTAATCCCAGAGGCTTGACGATTTTGGCAAAAGTTGGATCGGGATGCCATTCCCAATTATCCCCCTGAAACTGAAAATTAACTTGAGGGTTCTTGAGCGTTCCTGCTACAGTAATCGTCGTATCAAATACCCCTCGAATCTCTAACTCGGTTGGTGCGCCTCCCGCTTCTCTTTGAGCCGCTAGCGCTCGGATTTTCTTATCTATCTCCCATAACAGATTGATTTGTTCTGCAAGCGCAGCATTAGCATTGCCCAGAGGTTTAGTTGGGACTTGTTCGGCTGTCGCGTAGTCGGGTCTTTTGAATTGCCAGAAGTTAATCAAGCTTTCTATATCATAAATTTGCAATGCTGTCAAGATATCTTGCACGTAGCCTCGTTCGGCTTGAAATTTCGCGCTTATAGCTCCCGACGCAAGATTGAGCGCCCCTTCTCCCTCGTAGCGTCCTTTTTCTAGCTGTAAAACGGCCGTGTTGAGTTGGGCGATGTTATTTTCATAGGTAAAGCTAGCATTAAAGGATCTGGCTTTTCGAGCGCCGATACGGGGTTCGTCGATCGCGATGTCGCCTCTGCCAGTCAGCGTGAAAAGATTAATATCGAGATTGGCACTCAACTGGCCCTCAAGCGTGCCCAAAATTCCGTATTCTGCGGCAGGTACAATTTTTAAGAGTTCGAGAGGGAAGTTTTCCACTTGGGCAACCAAGCGCTCACCAATCTGTCTTCCTTGAGCAATGATAGAAGGTAAATCTTCGGTGGTTTGTCGGATTTGGAAGGAAGAGACGAGATAGGGTGCCCGACAGTTTCGACGAGTACAGGGATCGAGGTTGGCGGCAATAATATCGTCTTGGCCTCGTAAATTCAAAGCAATTTCTTGTCCTGGGGCGACAGTGACGGGCCCTGATAAAACGGGGTCGAAAGGTCTATCATTTAGCGTAAAATCTAACAATCTGAGATTGCCTGTCAGAAGCAAATTGCCAGGTGCTGTTGGTGCAGTCAGTAGATTTTGAGCGAGGAAACGACCTTGAAATTGGCCGTCTCCCATCACATCCAATTGCTGTGGTAAGAGCGATCGCCTAACGGGAATTTGCGCCACCAATTGCTCCATCGGCAGGCGATCAAGCTTAGAATTGGCTTTTACGTCTAAGTTGCTGGCAATATCTGGGGCGGAGAAGAGATTAGAAACTAAAATTGTGCCATTGGCATTGAGATTAAGGGTTTGGTCTTCTAGGCGCAGCGCGATTGTCTTTGCTTGGATCGGTAAATTGGCGTTAGTTTGGAAAAGTGGCGTAATACTGCCAGAGAGACTCACTAAACCATCGAGATTGCCAATTTTTCCTGATTTGAGATTGGGTTGTAGGCGATCGAGAATTTGCGACGTATTCAGATCATTAGCCAGAATATCAGTTTGCCAGAGATTGTTATCTAACTGAGCGATCGCTGTAACAATCCCGTTAGCAACGCCTAAGCGAACGTTTGCTGTTGCCCTAAAACTGCTGAAATCGGGTGTAGAGTCTAAAGAAGCCAACAGAGAGACTAAATTACCCGTTAAATTAACCTGACTGCCTTGTATTTGCGTCGGTAACTTCAAATTAGGCAATAATTTTGTCAAGGAGACTTGCCCTGTAGTCGCCACTACTTCTACAATCCCATTGTCCAACTCGCCCGAAGCTGCCACAACGCCATCAGCAACATCCAGTAGCGCCGCCACATCCGCCTTAAAATTTCTTGCCGCAACCGTTGAACCTTGCAGCAGATCTTCAAGCGCACCGGATAAATTCACCCTGGTTTGCCTCAAATTAACAGGCGCAGACAAATTAGGCAGGAAAGGATTAAGAGAAAATTGAGAGGCAGTGACAAACGCTTCAATCAGTCCCTTCGATAACTCGCTTCTCAAAGAGATTAATCCCTCTTCGGCCCTAACTGTCAGGTTAGCAATTCCTGCGAGCGTATTGAGGTCAAAAGAATCCAAACGCCCCGACAACAAGACATTGGCACTCTCCAAAATCAGGTTTTTGGCAACGGCGTAAGCGCAGTAGTTAGAAGGATTATCGGTACAAATTGGAGCAAGAAAAGGAGTTAGTTCAAAAGAATTTGCCCTGACCTGAGTTTGCCACTTTTTCGTCTCTAAATTGCCGTTTCCACTAATAAACGCTGTTCCTTCATCCGTCCGCAAAACCGTATTGCGAATAACAATATTGTCCCCAGCTAAAAGAACTTCTCCCGTCCCTGATACGTCAACATTACGAGTCACTCCCGCCCGTGGTGCTTGCCATTTGAGAAAACCGACAGGCTTGTCAAGAGTGCCGCGTACTTGACCTTGAGCAGTCAGGGTGCCCACCGTTACATCTTGAGGAAAGCGATAATAGGGAGCCAAAACCTCTTCTGTTAGTAATTGCGCCCGAACATTCAATAGTAAGGGCATCTTGGCCAAGTCTGTTATGGGTTTGTCTTCTTCTAAGGCTTTGCCGATTCCGGTTTCCAGCCTACCACTACCGATAATTTCTCCGCCTGCGCTTGGTCGAATTTGCAAATTTTTGAGAACGATTTGCTCTAAATCAGCTTGAAAAAGAGTATTGACTTGTCTGAGACGAGTTTTCTCAATCAAAAGCGGCTTAGTATTGCTAATCGTCCCCGTCACGATGGGTTTCTCGACTTGTCCTCTCAGTTGCAGGTTAGCTTGCACTTCCCCATCGACTTTTATCGGCAATTTAACCGATATCGTTGGGAAAAGATGGGCAAGATTGACGGGATTGACTCTGACATTGAGGTTTAAGCCTTTCTCCCAATCTATCTCCCCCGTCATGCGAGTATCGACGACTTTACCTAAACTCGCTCGTGCTTGTTCGATGAAGACTTTTTGTCCTTGCAGATTGAGTGCGAGATTGACTCTCAGGGGTGCTTTAATGGATTCGATCTTGGCTTCGATTTGTTGGAAATTGAGATTTCCTTGCCCGCTAGACTTTTCAACCTCATCAACAGAGGGCAGATCAAAGTTTAAGTTAGCATCCAACTGACCTTTATTGAGTTTTATCGGCGAGTTGGGGATGAGGGCAACTATCTCCGCCAACGCTAATTTTTTGACGGCCAGTTCAGCTTGAGTTTTGCCCGTTTCGAGAACCGTTTCGCCTTTGACGTTGACTTGGCTGTTGAGGATGGTAGCATCGATATCGTAGCGAATCTGCTGTTGTTCTGTGTCAATATATCGGGCTTCGCCGTTGTTTTTGATGGTAATTGGGGCAGTCGTTCCCTGGGGGTTTAGGACAATATCGCCGTCTTGGATACGGATGATAACATCTAAATCAATGGGAAGTTCTTCGCCTTTTTCCAACTCTAGGTCAGTCCATTCTCCTGCCTTGTTTTGCACGAGATAGGCATCTGGAGAAGCGATCGCTAATTCAATGGGTAGGGGTTGTCCAAACAGTACGGGAAAGGGATTGAAGCTGACTTCAACCGATTGTAGGGAAAGGCCAGTGAGATCGGTTGAGGTGGCGGGAACAGAGGAAGCCCCAATGCGAAAACTGTTGAGCGTCCAAGCAAGGCTTTCAACTTCGCCGACATTGACGGGCCGTTTGAGAATTTTACTGAGTTGAGCTTCCAGTAAAGAAGACAATCTCTGATAAATAAGATACCGCAGGCCCGCATAACCAACCGCAGCGATCGCCACTACAGAGACTCCGATTACCAGGGTTGCCGGGTGTCTGGCTATCCGACGCAGGCGAAACCAAAGATTTTGGCGGTTAGAAGGCTCTGGCGGCGGGTTTTGGGAAGGGTTAGTCATCTTTGCTCTTTCACCAATACTAAGCTGCTTTCATTTAGACTAGGCAAAACCTTAAGAAAGCTGATAGCAAATTGCTACTGACTTAAGTTAGATCTTTGACGGTAACTTGGTGTGAGAAGCCCTTTTTTATTTTTCTAATTATTAACTAAAAACTGAAAAAAATTCTACTCGCAAAGAAATTGGGAGGCGATCGCACTAAAACGTCAGCTAAGACTTCATCATCTTCGACTAATAAAATACATTTGCTCATCGTGAGAACCAGGAAGCTTTTTATGCTTATGTAGATAAACTACTAGCTCTGGACAGGAAGCCTTGCACCTAGAATCGCACTAATATCAAGAGCGATCGCCTGCTGTTTTCCCTAACTGAGATAAATTCGCCCGTAATTAGAAGGAACGATAACCCGATGAGTCTCTCCAGGAGTAGTAACAGGAATTTGGTCAGAAGGATCTGCATCGATCTTTTCTTGATAAACCCCAACTTTCGGAAAAGGCACCCAAATTTCACGGGTTGAGTCGGCAAAGTTGAGAAAAACCATTGCTACTTGCTCCGGGGAAGCTGCTGTCGCTTGGGCCGTGCGCCGATAAGCGACGATGCCTTCGACTGGACGAGACTGTTCTTTCAAGAAAAAGAAATTTCGACTTCGCAGGGCGCGATAATCTCGCCGCAATCTCGCCAAAACTCGATATAGTTTGACTAACGCTTGACCCGCTTCATCGTAGAAAAATTCCCAATGAATCCCTCGACGCACAGAGATGCGAGCGTTGCCACCTCCAGGTAAGGTATAGTTCTCCGCCAACTCTTGCCCCTGCCACAACATCGGAACACCGACACAAGTGTAGAGAGCAATAGCAAACGGCTGAAGCTTGAAAAAGTTGCTGCGATCGCCAAAACGAATGTCTCCTTCTCCGCCTAGAGGTGGCAGTAAACCGAAACGGGTAATCAAACGGCTATGGTCGTGGGTTTCAAAATACTGAAAAGGAGCGACGGGCATCTCAATCCCATTCACCAAGCGGGTGTCGGGATAGCCGCTAAAGCGAGGTTCCAATAAGTGGACGAATGCCTCGTCAACGTAGCGGTACTGTGCCATATTTTCTACTTTGTTGAGCAGTTCGTTCTGCCAAGCGGTATTCGAGTAAGTATCTCGGAGAATGCCTCTGGGATCGGGTAGGTGTTCGGCGCACTGAATGATGCGACTAAACCCTAATGGATCTTGAAATCGGGAAATAACTAAGGAATCTTGATAGGTATCGTAAACTAGCTTGGCATAACCAACTCCTGCTGGGCCATCATACATTCCTGGCACGTAATCGTAGCGAAACCCATCAACATGATACTCACTGAGCCAATAGCGGTTGCATTCGCGAAAATACTGCTGAGTAAACGGGCTGGTAAAATTAGTCTGCGTCCCAAAGCTTCCCTCTCCAAATGGGCCAATCATCGGACTTGGCTCCCCGCTATCGGCATAAACTCGATTGTAGGGAAAGTTATCGTCTACGTGCTCGTAGACTGAATCGAGAATCACCGCTACCCCTTTTTCGTGGCAGGCATTGACCAGTTTTTTGAAGCTTTGGGGGTTGCCGTATCTCTCCTCTGGTGCCCAGAAGTGCAGGGGCCCGTAGCCCCAATCGAACTCTTGCTTAACGCTGGTGATGGGCATTAATTCCAGGACGTTTACCCCCAACCCCAACAGATAGTCCAAACGGTCAATCAATCCCTCAAAGGTGTCGTTAAATTCTTCTACCTGCAACTCGTAGACCACCATTTCATCGACGGGCGGCACTTTGAATCCCCCGTCTGTCCACTCAAAGGGAGTAATAGCATCTGGCGTGGTAAAAGCAGCTAATTCCCCCGTCCCCGTTTGAAAGGCAAATGGATCGGTGAACCATAAAGTGACGATTTTTTGATTTCGCCGTAATTGGTAGCGATAGAGATAAGTTCCTGAAGTCCCAAAATGACTGGTCGAATCGCTTTGTTGGGATAGATTGATAGTAATGTCCCACAGGTCGTAAGGATGGTCGTCGTGGCAGGTTAGAGAAAAGTCTTTGGGCGGGATTTCGGGCGTAAACTGGTCGTTTTGATGAATCACTCTCACTAGCACTTCGTATCCGTCAGTTGGCGTGATACCTGGTAAATAAATCCCAAATCTGACTTGCAAATCACCGTTAGTACTAACCGAAGCATGAGCGCTGACTTCATTAAGATCGATCTTGCCTGCATTCATTGCTGACCTCCTGGTTCTACTTTTTGCCAACACAATCCCATTGTGCCTATTACTCGGTTTTATCTGCGCTGGTTTATGCAAAAAGGTGTTTTTATTCGGTTGTATCGCCACTAAAGCACAAGTCCAAATCCAAAGCGCGTCTCCCCAAAGGGGCAAAAATCTCAGCAGCGATCGCCATTCGGTTAAGGGTTTGAAAAATAACGGGCAACCAACTCGCACCTGGAAATTCTCCTTCTATGCCTTGCAATCGTTCTCGCGAGAAATCGCACGGCGACATCAAAGGTTTGACCCTCTGCATATTCTGTCAAAAAATATTTTAAGAATGTTTGAGTGTTCGATCGCTTCGGTGAGAGCGTTTTTCAGTTGTGCGATCGCGATGCTTTCCTGCGGATTGATCTGAATTTGTCCGCTATCGCCGTTTTCGTGCGTCAAACTATGATTGAGTTGTTGTTCGTTGAGCGGAGTTGAATGAACTCTCTCCAAAAAATGAAAGTCTAAAAAACAGACTCAACCGAAAGAAAACTATGCTGGAAAACAAGTCTCAACAGACAGATCGCGAAGGTTTGCCAAAACTTCCCCCTCGTCCCCAAGCACCTCGGTTGCTGCGGATGCTGAAGCTAATTTTTCGGCCAATAGACTATTTAGATGACTATGGCAAACGCTATGGCGATTTCTTCATGGTAGGCAGCAAAAAAAATCCCTTCGTATACGTTAGCAACCCTCAAGCCGTTCAAGAAATTTTTACCGCCGATCCCGATCGCTTTGATACTGCCATGCGGGGAGGGTTTTTATACTTTCTGCTGGGGGGAAACTCAATTTTAGCCCTCGATGGTGCGAGACATCAACGAGAACGAAGGCTTTTGCTGCCGCCTTTTCACGGCGATCGCCTGCGGACGTACAGTCAGCTTATTTGCGACATCACCCAAGAGGTAACGGCTTCTTGGCAAGTCGGTAAATCCTTTAAAGTCCGCTCCTCTATGCAAGAGATTACCTTAAGAGTCATCCTAAAAGCTGTATTTGGTTTACAGGAGGGAGAGCGTTTCGAGCAACTGCGACAACTGTTGAGTTCAATGATGGACTTGCTCAGTTCCCCTCTCAGTTCTACCATGCTCTTCTTTCAAGCGCTACAGAAAGATTGGGGAGCGTGGAGTCCGTGGGGTCGCTTTTTGCGTCAAAAACAAGCAGTTGACCGTCTTTTGTTCGATGAGATTCGCGATCGCCGCGAAAAAAATAATTTAGATGGCGAAGATATTCTTACACTATTATTGTCGGCTCGCGATGAAAACGGTCAGCCGATGACCGACCAAGAGTTACGCGATCAATTGATGACGCTCTTGGTGGCCGGACACGAGACGACGGCTTCTGCACTAAGTTGGGCACTCTATTGGATTCATTATCTCCCCGAAATTCGAGATAAGGTGCGATCAGAGCTAGCAACGCTTCCCTCACCATCCGATCCTAGCGACATTATCCGACTTCCCTATCTGACTGCACTTTGTCAGGAAACCCTGCGGATTTATCCGATCGCTCTAGCGACTGTCCCACGAATGCTAAAAGAACCGTTAGAACTAATGGGTTATCGATTTGAAGAGGGTACGGTACTCAACCCCTGTATCTATCTAATCCATCATCGTGAGGATTTATACCCAGAACCCAAGCGTTTTAAGCCTGAGCGTTTTTTAGAGAGGCAATTTTCTCCCTACGAATATTTACCCTTTGGTGGGGGCAATCGTCGTTGCATCGGGATGGCACTAGCAATGATGGAAATGAAGCTGGTACTAGCAACTATCCTGTCTCGTTTTGAATTGGCGTTAACGAGTAATTCTCCCGTCAAGCCAGTCCGTCGCGGTTTTACCGTTGCTGCGCCTAGTCATTTGCGGATAAAGTTGACTCAAAAGCGATAAATAACCGTCAACTACCCCCCAGTTTACTAGAGGCTTGAAAGAAACCAGCAGCCAACTGGTAACTTTTGAGACTAAAAAGATGACTAAGAAGCGTCGTAGAGTCCCAAGATATCTTCGACAAGCTGAAATTACCGAGCAGGTTCCAAAGCTACCTCGACGTATTCCTGCCGATCGCACCCAGCAAGTTCCCAATAATTCCTACTCTTCGCCCCCAACCTATTATGAGGATCGGGAATTTCGTTGTCTAGACTGCGGTAAACAGGAAGTATGGACTGCTGAGCAGCAGAAGTGGTGGTATGAAATTGCCAAAGGGTCGCTTTACTCAGTAGCCGTCAGGTGTCGGGATTGTCGCCATAAGCGTCGCGCAGCTAAAGAGGAACAACGCCGTAAATCTCAAAAAGGACAGTCGTGAAGATAGATCCGTCTATCCCTATCTAGGGTAAAGATCTATAAACAAATCTTTACAAAATTTAGTAAAATAATTTCATTCACAGATAAGTATTTTTTCTGATTGACATGATAGCGGATCGATTTCCCTGGCTTACCGCGATTGTCCTGCTGCCGCTCGTTGCTTCCATCTTCATCCCCGTGCTGCCTGATAAAGACGGCAAGCGCGTGCGGTGGTATGCCCTGGGCGTGGGTATCGCGGATTTTATTTTGATGTGCTATGCCTTTTGGAAGCATTACGATGCTAGCAGCGCGACTCTTCAACTCGTGGAGAAGTATGCCTGGGTGCCTCAGTTAGGTCTGAACTGGGCTGTTTCGGTCGATGGACTGTCCGTCCCGCTCGTGCTTCTAGCAGGACTGGTGACGACGCTTTCGATGTTTGCAGCGTGGCAAGTCGATCGCAAACCCCGTCTTTTCTATTTCCTCATGCTTCTGCTCTATTCGGCACAGATAGGGGTGTTTGTCGCGCAAGATTTGCTACTTCTGTTCATTATGTGGGAACTGGAGCTAGTTCCTGTCTATCTCCTCGTCTCCATTTGGGGCGGACAGAAGCGTCGCTACGCGGCGATGAAATTCTTACTCTATACCGCAGCAGCTTCTATCTTTATTCTGGTGGCCGCGCTGGCAATGGCGCTCTACGGCGGCAATATGACCTTCGATATGGTCGCCCTCGGCATGAAGGATTACCCGCTTACTTTAGAACTGCTACTTTATGCGGGATTGCTCATTGCTTTTGGTGTCAAGCTTGCTGTTTTTCCCCTACACACCTGGCTTCCTGACGCGCACGGCGAGGCATCCGCTCCTGTGTCAATGATTCTCGCAGGTGTTCTTTTAAAAATGGGCGGATATGGATTGATTCGTCTGAATCTAGAGCTTCTTCCCGATGCTCACGTTTACTTTGCACCGATTCTGGCGGTTCTGGGCGTTGTCAACATTCTCTATGGTGCGTTTGCCTCCTTTGCCCAATCCAACATGAAGCGTCGCCTAGCTTATTCCTCGGTTTCTCATATGGGGTTTGTCCTGCTGGGTATTGCCTCTTTCACCGACTTGGGAATTAGCGGCGCGATGCTGCAAATGCTCTCCCACGGTTTGATCGCCTCAGTTCTGTTCTTCTTGGTAGGCGTGACTTACGATCGCACCCACACCCTTTTCATGGAAGATTTGGGCGGTATTGGTAGGGTAATGCCTAAAGTATTTGCTCTGTTTACCGCCGGGGCGATGGCCTCTCTGGCTCTTCCTGGGATGAGCGGTTTTGCTAGCGAACTCTCGGTCTTCGTTGGCGTGACGACGAGCGACATCTACAGTTCGACCTTCCGCACCGTGACAGTCTTCTTAGCCGCCGTTGGACTCATCCTCACGCCGATCTATCTGCTCTCCATGCTAAGACAGGTATTTTACGGCTCTGGTGCAGCACCCGCCTGTAATTTGACCGATCCTGAACTACGCAAGGAAGATCCCAACAATGATGAAGCCGTTTGCTTCGGTACGAACTGCGTTCTGCCTGCCAATGCTGGCTTTGGGGATGCCAAACCCCGCGAACTGTTTATTGCTGCCTGCTTCTTGGTGCTGATTCTCGGCATCGGGTTCTATCCCAAGCTGGCTATGCAGGTTTACGACGTAAAGACCGTCGCAGTGAACGCTGAGGTTCGCCAATCCTATACCCAAATTTCGCAAACGAATCCCCGGATCTATGCCAAATGGTTTTTGTTTCCTAAAATTGCAGAACCTGAAGTCGCATCGGTTTCGGGAATGTTCGAGTAATCAACTTTATCGGTAATTAGGCTCTCCCGTACTTGTGGTGATAATAAAATCTTATTATTCATAGGGTGAGTTAGGCGCGGGCAATAATTCATGTATTTAAGACTCTTATTTTACTTGCCGCGCCGTAACACCTAGAGAATATTGTATCTTGCTATACAGTTTACCCCAATGTGTTGGGAGAGCCAAACTTTTACTGCTAGAATCAAGGTGAAGCTGTATTGCATTGGCTTTTTACACCTATTTTTGGCAACACAACCATCATTGGCAGACAACCACGAGCGATCGCATTTTCTGGGTCAAACTTGAGTGCTTGTTGCCAAGAAGCGATCGCCTCACGAAAGTTTCCCTGTAATGCCGATAATTTACCAGCCAAGGCATGGAAGTCTGCATTGCTGTGATCCAAAGCTAGGGCTTGATTGTTGTTCGCTTCTGCTTCTAGATAATGCCCTTGTTGTAATAAATGCAGTGCTTTTCTGTGATACCAGATAGCTTGGTCGTGAAGGCGGATCAAATCAGATAAGTCTGCTTTACAGCGTCTGCAAATTGGGGAAGATGGGGGGATGGGGAGAGAATTTGAATTTATATTCTCCTGTGCTGTTGTGTTTACTTTAGCGGGGCGATATACGGCTCCACATACAGGACATTTCATATTTTGTCAATAGATTTTAATGATTGGTAATTGTTCTCCCACTCTCCCACTCTCCCCCTCCTCTTCACCTTAATGTTGGCAGGAGGCTCCCGCCATAATCTTTGATTTGGCGGTGAGA